>JAWBOZ010000034.1:0-7711 GCA_038825625.1 Methanomethylicia archaeon
TCGATCAAATATATTATTATAAGAAATCATTGATTGTATGGGGCAGTGGGTGAAGAATATGCCTGAACAAAGATTCAGAATAGCTCCAACAAGTAGGGGTGCAATATTTAGAGCGAAAAGATGGTTTTATGCAGCATTCCATAACAAAACAGTTCCTAAGGAAATAAGGGAAATAAATAGAAGAGCGTGGACGGAGCTTGCTGGAAAGATGGTTGAAGAAGTTAATAAATATGGATTTTCAGACAACCCCACAAGACTTACAATAAAATATGAAACTGGACCTCAAAGTGAATTCAAACCATTATCAGCAACTCTGGAAATAATGAGCATGGAACCTATAAAAACCATAACAATATCAATGACGCCTGAGATAGCGCAGGAAAGGGAGCAATTAAAGAAACAATTGGAAGAAATCTTAAATAGGGCAAAAGATCTTGGAATAGATTTAAAAGAAATAGTTAAACCAGAAAATGATTAATCCATCTTTTTACCGAGCATCGATTTTAACTTAAATTACATTGATGAAAAAAGGAGGAAGGTTAATGAGTATATCCCTATGAAAAATGCTAACATATCTATGCTAATATTTTCATTAGGTCCATGAGCATTCCCCGTAACGTGATCCCCAGGGCCAAACCCACAAATCGTGGGAACACCTATGCTGGAATAGAAATGTGAATCATTGGAGCCATAACCACCCTTCAATAAAACCTCTCCACTTGTAACAAGTTTTACAGCATTCATAGCACACTTTAAAATCTCTGAATCTTCAGATATCTCTGCTGGAGGAACATAATTCAAAACTTTAACATTAACATTAATTGAAGGTCTCTTAACCTTTAAATGAGCAAATAATTCATTCAATTGTTCTAATAAATCATTTTCACTAAGTCCGGGAACCACCCTAATATCAACATCTGCAACACATTTATCTGGAATAACGTTTGTTTTAATCCCACCATGAATAACAGTTCCAGGAGAAACTGTCGGTTCTGGAAGGTATTTATGAGGTGGACATTTAAATTTGAATTTCTCAAGGGCCAATAGGACTTCAGCCATATCTAAAACGGCATTGATACCCTCAGATGGGTTACTTGCATGGGCAGCCCTACCAATAGTTTCCAATTGAAGCCAACAAGCTCCCCTCACAGCAGGTCTCAACCCAATAACATTATTCCAAACTGACGGTTCACAGACAATAGCTGAATCAGCAAATCCTAAACCATTGGAAACTATATGTCCAGTCCCATATTTTCCACCAGTTTCTTCATCAGCAACTGCATGAACAATATATTTACCATTAAAATTTATGTTTGAGTCAATAATGGATTTAGCTGAAGCAATTATTGATGCTATCGCACCCTTCATATCGCAAGAGCCTCGACCATAAATTCTACCCTCACTAACCACACCCTCAAATGGATCAAATCTCCACGCATCAATACTTCCAGGAGGAACAACGTCTAAATGCCCATTAAATATTAGGGATCTACCATTCCCAGAACCATTCAAAACAGCGACAACATTAACCCTTTTAGGAGCAGCCTCAATATACTTCACTTTAAATCCAAGACCCTCCAATTCCCCACCAACAATATAAGCAGCTTCATCCTCATTTCCAGGCGGATTAACACTCTTAACTTGAATAAGCTTCCTAGTAAGGCTTACAGCATAGTCGATGTTACGCTTAGCAAAATCCAAAACTTTAAACAATGGAAGTGCACCAAAAATACCTTATTTGAGGGAGAATATAATAATAACCATTTATAAATGGATAAACTAATATAAAGGGTAAATAACAATTTATGATGGAGATTCATATGAGAAGCTATATAAAACTCTACGGGCCATCCATAGATAGAGGTTTAGAAGCTTTAGACAAGTTGATGAGAGATATAACCAAGATATATCCATATGGAGACGCTGTGCAACAAATAATATCCATTGTAAACCCAAACATAGATCTAAAAACTGGTAAAATGATACGTGGAGGAAGAGAGCAAATAGGAGATTACGACTACATCATTGAATGGGGAGACACGCCCACAACTGAACAATTGAGAAGCCTAATAAAGAGGATAGATGAAGCACTATTATATACAGGATGTAGATATACAATAACAACAAAGTAATAAGGAAAAATTTAAAAAACAAATAAACATTTTTAATCATAAACTGAGTAAAATAGATTAGATAATGCCTCGGTCGTATAGTCCGGTCAAGTATGCAGGCCTTTCGAGCCTGCGATCACCAGTATGGGTGACAGGAAACCCGGGTTCAAATCCCGGCCGAGGCACCAAAAAGTTGAATTATTTTTAAAATGTTGAAGCAAGTGTTGCTCCAAATTCTTTAGCTTTTTCAATATCATAATCACTTGGATGTTCAACAATAAACAATCCATCATGTATAACCTTCAAACCTATGAGTTTAGCATATTTCGTAAAGACAACATTTAAAGCTCTAGCACCATCCCAACCATAGCTTCCGAAGAATGCGCAATATTTACCCTTTAAATTATATAATCCAAGTTCAACAGCTTCAACAAGAGCCAATAGTAGATTATGTATATTGGGAGAAACATTGGCATATATAGTTGGCGAACCGAGAACGATCAAGTCAGCGTCGTTTAAAACTTTTAGGGAAAATTTATCCTTAACTTTCTTAATGATAACATTGAAGTTTTTATTAGATTTAACTCCTTCAGCAATAGCCATAGCTAATTTCTCAGTGTTGCCAGTGAAACTATCATAGACTATTACAGCGGTATACATAAATATTCTCCTTCTAAGAATATGATTAATCACTTATTAAACATTTCCCCTTACAGCATACTGAAACAAAAAGTATTGGAGGATGAAGAAGTGTATGGGGAGATTGTTTGGGACTAATGGTATTAGAGGAACATTAAAGGAGCTTACACCAGAGCTTGTAGTTAAAGTATCCTTAGCTGTTGGAACCTATTTCAATGGTGGTGAGGTCATTCTTGGATATGATGGTAGAAAAACGAGTCCAATACTATTTAGGGCAGCAGCAAGTGGTCTCATGGCATCTGGATGCAAAGTATATAATGCTGGAATGACTACAACTCCACTACTACAATTCGGGGTGAAGACGCTAAAACTTGATGGTGGATTGATGATTACTGCAAGCCATAACCCACCTGAATTCAATGGTATAAAGGTTATTGGAAGTGATGGTATAGAAGTTCCACGGACTGTGGAGGAAGAGATAGAGGAGATATTCTTTAATGAGAAATTTGTGAGAAAACCATGGAATGAAATTGGATCAATAGAGGAAGCACCAGATGTGATTGAAGAATATGTAAGCTCAATAAAGAGGAATATGGATGTGAAGGGTATATCTTCAATGGGATATAAAGTTTTAATAGATCCTGGAAATGGAGTTTCAATCCTAACAATACCAAGATTACTTGAGGATTTAAACTGTGAATATGGCATTATAAATGGGGTTATAGATGGGGGATTTCCAGGTAGAGGTGCTGAACCAACTCCGCAAACACTAATCGAAGTTAGCAATATAATGAGAGAGGATAAATATGATTTGGGAGTTTCATATGATGGAGATGGAGATAGAGCAATATTTACAGATGAAGAGGGCGTGACACATTGGGGTGATAAAACTGGGACGTTGATAAGTGGGTATATGTTGAAGAGAAAGGGTGGGGGGATAATAGTTACACCAGTAAGTACATCAAAAGTTGTAGAAGATATAGCTGAAAAATATGGTGGGAAGGTACATTGGACTGTGGTTGGAAGCGTGGTGGTATCGCATGAACTTAAAAGGGTTAGAGGTATATTAGGATTTGAAGATAATGGTGGCATAATATATCCAGATCACCAATATGTTAGGGATGGAGCCATGGCAACAGCAATTATGTTAGAGACAATGGCTATGGAGGGGGAACCCCTTTCAAAATTAATATCAAGATTACCAATATATTATAGTGTGAAGAGGAAAATTTCATGCCCAAATAAGTATAAGGAAATTGTAGTGGAAAGAATCACAAAGCTAATTGAGAATGAAAATATTTGGAGAATAGATAAATTGGATGGTGTAAAAGCATGGTTAAATAAGGATTTATGGATACTCATAAGAGCGTCAGGAACGGAGCCTATAATAAGAATATATTCTGAAGCAAAAAGCATGGAAGAGGCTGAAGAAATAGCAAGAATATATGAAGAGAGGCTGTCATCAATAATACATGAGGTTGGAGGGTAATTATTGGAGGAAAATAAATGGTTGAAAATCATAAATAAGATATTGAATGAAAATCTTGAGGAAGCAGTTCAACTAATTATGGGATTTGATACATGCATAGTGGCTGAGGGGAAAATATATAGTTCAATATCAATGGCACCGCTAATATCGGAAACACTGATGGGCAACCCTGTAAGATGCTATACACCACTAGAATACAGTAGATACATAGCAGCATACAGAGATATGGATAAAATGATAATATTAATGGATGAGGGAGAGAAATTAACACCACAAATGAAAAACCTGATAGATATATGTAGGATAATGAGGGTGGAAACTATAATAATCCTATTCAGCAATATAGATGGAGATATTAAAAGGATTATCACGCCAAAAATAATACCATTAAATCTAAATATGGAGGAAATAGAATTACAAAAGTTTATGGCAGCCATAACCATCATGATAAGATTGTTGGCTGAAGCGTCCAAAAATAAATTTGGAAATCCAAGAGCAAAGGACATTCTTAAACAATTGAACAGTATGGAGATTAATGAAGTAAATGAGGGGAAGTTGATAGAGATAATTAGGGATATAAGAAATTGTAAAGTAACATGTATATTTAGTGATCATATGTTAATGGGAATGGTAAAGAGTGTATTTGAGGAGGAGGCTTTAAAAGCTCATAACAAAATTGGGATCCATAGAATTGATGATCACCCCCAAGTAACAAGCAGGATTTTAAACATGGGTGGCAAAACAATAATATTAACATCAGAGGTTGAGGAGGATGCTGCAAGACAAATACACAATTACATTAAAATTAATGGTGGAGAAGCAGAAATATATGTGGAGAAGGGGGATCCCATATTAGCTCCACTACAATTAAACATAAATTTATTCGAAGCAATAAAAAAGGTATAAAGTGAAAAATATGCTGAGAAGATTACTAGAAGTAACAGGGATATACAAGATATATGAGAAATGGCTTTGGAGACAAATTAAAGATAAAGAGAAGCCAGTTCATGTTGGAATAATATTGGATGGGAATAGAAGATGGGCGAAGGAGAAGGATCTCCCACCATGGATTGGACATGAAGAGGGAGCGAAGAAGGTAAATGATGTCATTAAATGGTGTTATGAAGCAGGCGTAAAAATACTGACATTATATGTATTCTCAACAGAAAATTTCAATAGGAGTAGAGAAGAAGTTGATGCAATAATGAAGTTAGCTAAAAGATATGCAGACCAATACATTGATGATAAGAATATACATGAAAAGAAGGTTAAGGTGAAAATACTGGGTAAAAGGGAGTTATTGGATGAAGAATTAAATGATAAAATAGAGAAGATAGAGAAGGCAACGGAAAATTATGATGAAAGATACTTGAATTTAGCCTTCGCGTATGGTGGAAGAATGGAAATAGTTGATGCCGTTAGAAACATATGTAGAAAAGTCATGAATAGAGAAATTAATGTAAACGATATAAATGAGGAAACCTTCGAAAAATTCCTATACACATCACATCTACCACAACCACAACCAGACCTAATAATAAGGACCAGTGGTGAAGAAAGGCTTAGCGGATTCCTCCTATGGCAATCAGCCTATAGTGAACTAATATTTTTAGATGTATATTGGCCAGAGTTTAGGAAAATAGACTTTTGGAGAGCTATTAGAACATATCAGAATAGAAGTAGAAGATTTGGAAAGTAGAAGTTTAAATGGAACTTAAGTTCCAAGGCAACCCATTATTAATAATGTTGTTGGGTAATTGTGAAGCATATTTCCTTAAGAAGTTCAAATCACTTTTCTTATCCCTCAATTCATCAGGTAACATATGTGGTATCTCCTCAATTATGGGGTACCATCTTCCACATTTAGAACAAAATAGTAGGCCTTCATCAACCTCTCTCTCCAAACATGATCTACAATCCAGTTTTGAAGTATCAAAATCCTTTGTAAAAGAGGAATTAAGCCCACAATACTCTTCACATAAAACCTTCCTATCCAAATCAATTTTATATGTATACTTATTCTCATGAAAAACATATAATTGCAATGGGAAATTCTTACATATTGGACATGCAAGTATATCCATCAACCTAAATTTCAAGGATATCACCAAAACTCAAACTGTAGCATTTAGATATAAGTGTTTTTCTAAAGTTTAAAGTAGTACAACTATAGTTCTAGCTTCATTTGCAGATAGCTCTAAAACAAACTTTATAACATAATTTTCAACAGACTCATGACGTATGATAGTGTTCATCTTATCATCCAAGACATAAATTACATCACCAACAGTTACACCAATGTTAGCATCCCTTAAATCAAGAGTAACATAAACTTGAACTTTATATGATCTTGGATTTGTAACATTATATATTAAGCATAGACGATACGATCCTCCAGACGGATAAATTGAAATTGTTACGAATTTAGCCTTAACTTCAACTCTCTCTGGAATTGATAGGAAAAAGGCTGTGGAAACACCTATGAAGATCATGGCTAAAAACAGAATGGATAAAAATTTTAAACGTCTATCATGCTTAGACTTTACCCTCAAACATAACCCCAAAATAATTGAGCAATACAAATATTTATCACTTACAAGTATTAGAAATTGAGATGCACATACTACTTAGACCAGATTCAATAACAGCATTACAAGATGAAGAAGTTAAGAGTAGATTATCATGGTATTTAATGGTAATGAACAATAAAAGGCCAGCAAAATACCTAATATGTAAAAGAATACCATCGGAATATGATGAAGAAAGCGATATCAATACGTTATGGATGGAACATGAAGAGAGAGCTAAGGAATTTAAGAGAATTTATAACGAAATTAAGGATGGAAAACTAAAAATTGAGGAATTAGAAAAGCCGTCAAAAAGCCTACTAGATCTGAAAATTGAAATAGTAAATAGAATGTTGGAAGAATGCACATTTTGTGAGAGAAAATGCAGAGTGAATAGAAGAAGTAAAACAGGATTTTGTAAATTGAACTCAAAAACTTATGTATCATCATGGTTTCACCACTGGGGGGAAGAAGCCCCATTAGTTCCAAGCGGCACAATATTCTTCTCTTCATGCAAT
Source organism: Methanomethylicia archaeon (assembly GCA_038825625.1). GTDB lineage: Archaea > Thermoproteota > Methanomethylicia > Culexarchaeales > Culexarchaeaceae > JAWBOZ01. The sequence continues at coordinate 7,325 of JAWBOZ010000034.1, forward strand.
TTCAGATGCGCATTCTGCCAAAATTATGATATAAGCCAATTGAACCCTCATGGAGGAGTAGAAGTTTCTAATATAATGTTGGCAAAGATATCCACCACATTGAGGAGGGAGGGTGTAAGAAATATAAATTATGTTGGGGGGGAACCCACCCCAAATTTACATACAATAGTTAGCTCGTTAAGGCATATGGATGTAAATGTGCCATTACTATGGAATAGTAACATGTATTGTAGTGAAGAAACCATGAAGATACTTTTAGATATCATAGACATAGGATTGCCCGACTTCAAATATGGAAACAATAATTGTGCAAAAAGATTATCAATGGTGGAAAATTATTTCGAAATAATTTCAAGAAATGATAAGATAATGCATGATTATCCAATA
>JAWBOZ010000035.1:0-7549 GCA_038825625.1 Methanomethylicia archaeon
ACCTTTGATCCAGGACCTATACTTGAGTAATTTATTATTATTGCTATATCCTTTGGATATATTATCTGTGTTTTCCTAGCTGATTTCATTATATAATCCCTTAATGTTGGTTTTAATATGTAGAATTGGTTTCCCATATGGCTTTTTATCTTTGTACCATATCTTTTACCTATAATTTCATTGCTGTTTATGTATCCTTTGTGGCTGTGGAATATCTGGTCTTTCTTCAAATTTATCATGTAGTTTACATTTTGATTTAAATATAATATTATGTTCTCATTTACCATTATTTCCCCTTTATTCATTTTATTCATGTTTAGTTATTTGGTGTGAGTTTATTTATGTTTATCTTCAACTCTTCGTTGATAATTTCATATTTATTTCATCCAGCTTCCTTTCAATTCTATTTAGGGTTTCAATTATCTTCATTAATAGTTTTGTTGTTTCATTGTATAAGTATATTTCTTGTGATAGGCTTCCTCCTTCACGGAGTTTATAGAATATTAATCTTTCCCTCAATAATTTTTCAATATCTTCCCTTTCCTCATTCATTTTAATCCCAAATTATATTTGCCAAATCCCTCTGTTAAATTTTCCCTCAATTTTCCAATTAGATTATATATTTGTTTGCATCTTCTTACTTTGGTGTGTATGGTTTGAGGTTTAAGGATCATATATCCTCAGTTTCAAAGTCTTCTTGTAGTAGGATTGTTCTAGCTCTTGATTTATCCATGCTTCCAAGTGAAATTGGCTTTAAGGATTTGAAGGGTAGGGCTATGAAGGTTTTGTCTTCTGTGGCTCAATATATTTGTGCCGTTAAAATTAATATGCAGCTCCTACTCCCCCTCGGATTGTATGATGGTGTGAGGGATATTGTTGATTTGGCTCATGATCTTGGTCTTCCAGCCATAATGGATTGTAAGCTTAGTGATGTTGGCCATACAAATTCTTGGGCTTCAAAGCATTATTTTGAAGCTGGTTTTGATGCGCTTATAGTTAATCCAATTATTGGTTGGAGTGAGGGTGTTGAACCAGTTTTTGAAGTGGCTAAAGCTTATGGTGGTAGGGGTATAATATTGCTGGTTTATACAAGTCATAGGGCTGCTCCTGAAAGCTATGAGTTGATGGTTAAGATGGAGGATTCATTCAAACCTTTATATCATGTTTTCTCTGAGAGAGCTTTTAAATGGGATGTGGATGGTGTTGTTGTAGGTGCAACTTATCCTAAGAAGATAAGTGAGGTCTCAAATATACTTAAAGGTTTTATCCCAATATATACGCCGGGGATTGGTTTTCAGGGTGGTGAGATTAGGTCTTGTGTGGAGGCTGGATCCACATATTTCATTGTGGGTAGATCCATATTTCAGGCTGAGGATCCAGTTGAAGCTGCTAAGAATTTTAGGGATTTAAGTTGGTTTTAGTATGTGTATTCATATATTTTCCATATTTCAATTATTTTTGTTATGAATTCTCTTATATAATATCCTTGCCCTATTCCTGGGCATAATGCATCCACATATAAATATAGTTTCTCTCCATTAACATTTATTTCAGCATTCCCTTCCTCTATTCCTTCAATTGGTTTTCTTGATATGTGAAATGGGTATAGTTTACAGCATAGTGGCCTTTCAAGGTAATTCATGCAATACGCTATGTTCCCAACTTTTGTTAGGAATATGCATGTTTCATCAGCCTTTTTGGATAAGTAGTATCTCCCATTATAATATATTGCTATTGGACCATACTTCCTAGTTAATGCTATGGCTTCAGAAAATTTTAATGGTACTATATATTCTTTGCAGCATTTACCACATCTTATACATCTCCATCTATTTGCATCTTTCCAAGCTATGTATCTCTCCACCCTATGCATAAGGGTCTTCCAGCATGAAATTTATTTATGTATAAATTAAAGTTTATGTAGTGCATATATATGTCTAACGTATTTATTGGTGATGTGCGTAACGTAGATCTTAATGATTTTATTAGATGTTTAAAGGGTTCTTCTCCCAATGTTGGTTGTATACTTTTATTTATTGGCTTCGTTAGGTCTGAAGGTTTTGATGGGGGTTCTGTGAGCAAACTTCATTATGAAGCTTATGAAGAACTTGTAAAATTAGAGTTAAATAGGATTGTTAGTGATGCATGCAAAGTTGATGGGGTATATTCTGTGGGGATTATGCATATGATCGGTGACGCTCTTCCAGGTGAGAAAACATTTATTGTTGGTGTAGCTGCAAAACATAGGGAGGAGGGATTTAAAGTTTTAAGAGAGGTTGTTGAAAGGGTTAAAGGTGAAGTTCATATATGGAAAAAGGAGATTACGGATAAAGGTGAGTACTGGCTTTCCAATAAACCATAAATATACTTATTGTCATTAGTAATTGGTGGTTTTATTGAGTGAAAGTTTGGCTTCAATAATTGAGGATACCTCTGTAATGCTTCTTAAGGCTGCAGCCATACATCTTCCAAGTGATGTTAGGAATGCATTGACTAAAGCTAGGGATGTTGAGGTTAATCCTCTAGCTAAAGCTCAACTTGAAGCTATATTGAAGAATTGTGATTTCGCTGAAGCCGAGGGTAAACCTTTATGTCAAGATACTGGATTAATATCCTTTCACGTATCTCTTGGCGACAATTTTCCAATTAAGAGTGGTTTGACTGGTATCCTTAGGAAGGCTACTGTTAGGGCTACAAAGGAGATACCCTTAAGACCTAATGCTGTTGATGTTTTGAGTGGTAGGAATAGTGGTGATAATACTGGTAGATATATTCCATGGGTTGATTGGGAGCTTATACCAAATAGTAGTGAAATTAGATTGACAGCATTCTTGAAGGGTGGTGGTAGTGAGGGGCCATGTATAGCTAAAGTTATACTTCCCACTGAAGGTTTGAAGTATGCTAAGAAGCTTGTATTGGATTCTGTGGTTGAAGCTGGAGCTAAACCTTGCCCACCAACAGTTATTGGTGTTGGTTTAGGTGGAACCATAGATGTAGCTATTAAGGTTGCTAAGAAGGCTCTACTTCGCCCCATAGGTGTTAGGAACGATTTGGAGGAGCTTGCTAAAATTGAGGATGAGTTGGTTCATCTTATAAATAGTTTGGGTATTGGTCCCCATGGTGTTGGTGGTAAAACCACAACATTGGCTGTTCACATTGATTATGCTCATAGACATCCAGCATCCTATGCTGTGGCTGTTGTATTTAATTGTTGGGCTCTTAGGAGATCCACTGCAATCATAGATTCCAGTGGCAATGTTAATTTTGTTACACATGAATTCATGAATAAGTTTTGGAGGTGATTGAGATTTGGAGTATCATCTTAAAACCCCATTAAGTGAGGGGGATGTTAGGAAGCTTAGGGTTGGAGACATTGTTTATCTTAGTGGTGTTATGGTTACTGCTAGAGACTCAGCCCATAGTAGGGCTTTGTCGATTCTGAGTTCTGGAGGTAGTTTACCCTTAGATTTGAGGGGTCTAGCAATATATCATTGTGGCCCAGTTGTGGATAGGAGGGGTGATGAATGGATTATTGTGGCTGCAGGTCCAACAACAAGTACTAGGATGGATGCTTTGGAATATGATTTCATTGAGAAGACTGGTGCTAGGATGATTATTGGTAAGGGAGGTATGGGTCCGAGAACTGCTGAAGCATGTAAAAGGTTTGGTGCAGTCTACACAATTTTCACTGGTGGTGCAGCTATACTTGCAATTAAGGGTATGAAGAGAGTTATTGATGTTCATTGGCTTGATCTAGGCATACCTGAAGCTTTATGGGTTATTGAAATTGATAATTTCGGTCCATTAATGGTTACCATTGATTCTACTGGTGAAGATTTCTATGCAACAGTTAATAGGGAGGTTCAGAGGAGGCTTAGGGAGGATATCTATCCAAGGATTGGTGTAAAATAATTAAATATTTTCTTTTTGATATTTACCATCATATGTTTTATGTGGTTTACCAACAACCTTTATAAATATTAACTGTATTATTCTTGCATTTCTATATAGATATATGCCATTAACATTGAATACTTGTAGTAAGCTTTCACTTCTACCGATATATCCCGGATCCCATATGGCTGTGTATATTGTTGCTCCACTTCTGATAAGTGATGACCTTGGATATCCTATTGCAATCATATCTTTCGGTATTTTAACTATCTCGTTATATCTTATTTTGTATACACCTTGGTTTAAGAATACTTTCCCATCAGAGTTGAAGGGTATTGGCTCTGTTTTCGGTATTTCCCTCTTCTCATCAGTTAAATCCAGTATGCCTACACCAATTATTCTCTCCACATCTCTTAATGTTAATTCTATTCCAGATGGCTGTATTTGTTTCTCTGGGTTTATGATGCCTTCAACGATACCCATCCTATATGCTTCCATACCAGTTATAATCATATTATTCACTCCAAAACATTCTTGTTCTCAAATATTCCTTCTCAGCTTCTAATATGTTTAGGTAGAATTCCTCTTCAGTTTTTTGGTATTGTCTAAGTATTCTTGATGCTACTGTGGGTCCAACACCTCTAGCGGCCATGGCTATTATTGCCTTCTTACCATAACTCATTATTAATCCAACACTTTTTCTGAAGTTTTCAATATCCTTCTCATCCTCTTCATTTAATTTCACCTTTCTAGCCCATTTATCCAGTATTTTAAGTATATCTTCTCTATGTGTTGTCCCTATGGCTTTTGCTCCACATTTTGGGCATCTTATATCTTCAGGTATATATCGCACTTTCTGTTTATTCATCCATTTCCTACAATGTGCACATGCCAATATCATTTCCCTATTCTGTAGTCTCTCCTTAACTATTTCCATTAGCTTTAATGGTGCTTCTGTTGGTGGTAGTAAGCCTTGGGGTAGTGCTTGTATTAATATCTGTTTTGTTAGTGGTGAGACCTCTTTATCAAAGCTACTTCTAAAAACCTCTATCTCCACATCTCCGCTTTTAATCATCTTCATCAATTCTTCTATGGCTTCAATTTCAAAGTAGTCTTGTAGTGATTCTCTTAAAGCCTCTTTATCCACCACTGTATCTTCCAAATATGGCATTACCCTCTCAATTACGCTTGTCTTTGCCTCTCTACTTATAACGCCCATTCTTCTGGCTGAATGGAATAGTTTCCATTTATATTCTGATGTATTTTTTATAGCTCTTATAATTTCATTTTCATTAAAATCCAAATTCTCAATTAATTCTGCTATTGATTCTGGGTTTATTGGGTTTGGTGTTATTATCGCTATTCTATATGGGTCATATATGCTTCTAATATTCATTCTCAATTTCTCAATTATCTTAAGTGATATTATTGCTGATAATGCTCTATTACCATTAGTTCCCAGCGGTGTGTGGATTATTATGATTTTTCCCACCCCCTCCACAATTAATCTTCTCCCACTGGGTATTGGTATTCCAAGCCTTCTATGCTTCTCCAATTCTCCTCTAACATATTCAATTACACTGTTCTGTATTGGGTATCCTTTCACATTACCCCTCAATATTTCCTCCCTTAAGTTTGCTGCCTCCATGGCTGTCACCATTTTCACTGGTATTAATTCACCTATCCATGCTGGTATTGCAGCCATCTCCTCCCCTAAATATTCCACATACACCTTTAGTTCATCTTCATTCACATTTACTATATTCCATGTCTTCCCTGCTAGTATGAATGGTTCTCTACCATGTATAACTATGAAGTCTTCATCCAAGTTTCCAATGGGTTTCCTATTCTCAATGGATATTACGGTGAATTTCCTTATATCTGGTATTACTGATAGGTTTTCATAATAGTATTGCCAAGTCCTCTTCCTCCTTGCCTTCAAAATTTTATCTTCACTATAATATCTTACCAAACCTATCTCTGATAGGAATAATGCCACTTCCTCAATTTCTTCTTCACTTATATTCCTATAGGGGTATGATCTTCCAATAATGTTCTTGATTTCACTTATACTTATCTCACCTTTATCTAGTATTAATCCAACCATTTGGTGTGCCATTACATCTAATGCTTTCTCATGCATCTTCACATCCTCTATCCTCTTTTCCATAGCATTTTTTGCTATAACTATTGATTCCAATGTATCATCTACTGTGGATGTTATTATTGTTCCAGTGGATGTTTCCCATAACTTATGTTTTGCTCTACCAACCCTCTGTATTAGGTTTATGGTTTGTCTTGGTGATGTATATTGTATAACGTGATCCACAACTCCTATATCTATTCCAAGCTCTAGTGATGATGTGCATATCAACAATTTTATTTCCCCATTTTTGAATTCATTTTCCACTCTCATTCTCTCTTCTCTAGATAATGAGCCGTGATGTATTCCTATCTTGAAGGGTGGGTTCAGCTTCTTTATAATTGTTGCTAGTGCTTCTGCAGCTTCTCTGGTGTTTGTGAAGAGTAGTATGGATCTGTTTTCTTTACTTGAGGCTATTTCAATTATCCTCTTAAGTTTTGCAATTATATTTGATGGTATGCCTAGTTTTTCGGAATCAACTCTATCTATTTCTCTCTCCAAAACTGTTTCAACATTTATTTGGAAGAGCTTCTCTCCACTTGCATCTATAATTTCCACATCCCCATTCTTCCCCACTAGAAATTTTGCAGCAGTCTCCTTATTGCTTATGGTTGCTGATAATCCTATCCTCTGCATTCTTCCACATATTTCCCTAAGTCTTTCCAGTGCTATTGCTAGTTGTACCCCCCTCTTGTCAGATATGAATTCATGTATTTCATCTATGATTACATGTTTTACATGGGATAGATGTTTCTTCATGATTTTACCTGGAAGTATTGCTTGTAGTGTTTCCGGCGTTGTTATTAATATTTGTGGTGGTTTTATGGCTTGTCTTCTCCTTGCAGCTTCAGGTGTATCTCCATGTCTAACTTCAATGTTTATACCTAATTTTCCAGCTATTTCAGTCATCCTCTTAAATATGTCTCTATTCAATGCTCTTAGAGGTGTTATGTATATTGCCCTTATCCCTCTAGTCTTCTCCTCCATAATCATATTCATTATTGGGAATAGTGCTGCCTCAGTTTTACCTGAACCTGTTGGTGCTATTATGAGTGCGTTTTCACCATTCAATATTTTGGGTATTGCTTTCTCCTGCGGTTCTGTGGGCTTCACATATCCATACTCATATATTATCTCCCTAAGCTTCTTATTCAATTCTTGGAAGGTGTTCATAGCGTATTTATGGCTCCTTAATTATCTTTATTATCCCATCACTTGACTCTATCTCCCTCCTTAAGTATTCTCTTATGGCTGCCCTCACAAGTTCACTTCTACTTGGGTAAGCTCCAATCCTTATTAATTCATCCATAACTTTCACATAGTTTTCCGGCAATCTTATACTTATTATTCTCATAATAATCACTAAATTGATTTGTTGATATTAATTATTGCAAAAAGTATTTAGGTTTTTCCATACAAATCTTTTTAGGTGTATTTCTTGTCAATCCATATTTCGAGGATGAATGCTGGCATCCCTATTTTAGATGAAGTTTTACCTAACGGTATTCCAAG
>JAWBOZ010000036.1:0-7477 GCA_038825625.1 Methanomethylicia archaeon
AATGAAACTTTTGAAAATACTTTGGATAAGCTTGAGAAATCTGGATTAAATATTACTGAGATTCTAGATAAAATTGGTTTCAAAAGTGTTATGGAACTTCGTGAAGCTAAAAATAATCTTGTGAAAAATATTCATAAATACATTAATCTTGGACAAATTAAGAAGGCCATTGACGAAATCAATTCCATATCAAATAAACTTCATGAAATCAATATGAGGATAGAGCAAATTAAGTATAAACATGAATACACATTTAATATTGGAATTGAAATTTCTATCGAGAAGGATGTTAAAAAGCAATTTACAACATTGTATATAACTATTAAGAATACTGGAAATGCCACTGTGATATTTCCAAATTCTGCTTATGGAATTATTGTTGAGAAGATGATTAATGGAGTTTGGACACAATTCTATACACCCATATCTGCTCAAGTTTTAACATCAATTAAACCTGGTCAATCTAGAACCATAATTCTCAGAATCAACACTGTTGAGGGGTCTTATAGGATTGTTTTGCATGGATGGTGTGAGGGAACCATGGAGCCCATAGTGTTTTACAATGAATTTACAATACCATAAAATTTTTGTTATTTAAGTTCCACCAGGTTTTGTAGTCCAACCTTTCTAACCTTCACTATACCCTTCTCTTCTAATCTCCTTATTATACGCCACATGGTTGTTCTAGGTATTTCTGGAAATCTTTGCCTCAACTCTACTTCAAGTGCTTTACCACCCTTCTCCTCTATGAATTTTACAATTTCAGCTTCTTCTTCAGTAAGATCCTTCGCCTTCACTTTACTCTTCAACTTCCTTATTGGATATTTCCATATTATGTATATTGCTACAACCCCCATTATTGCAGCAATCATCCATATTATTGGATATGTTAGTGGCATTCTATATTCTCTTACAGTTAATGTGTATATGGTTGTTTTAGTAGTCCCTCTGCTTGTGGCTATTATTGTTATAATGTATGTTCCTGGCGGTGTGTTTGCGGTTGTTTTTATTGTCATTATACTTGTGAATGGCGGTATTCCGGAGGATGGGTTTAATGATATTTCCATTCCTTGTGGTTGATTTAGTATTGATATTGATGTTAAGCTTGGTATACCCATGGTTGTAATTATGCTTATTGTTGATGTTATGCTTTCACCTTGAATAACGGTTCCAACATTTGGGTTTAATGTTATGCTTAGGTCCATTGGCGGTATCGCTGTGACTTCATAGTCTAATTCGCAATATCCCGGTGGGATTGTTATCTTTATCCTTCCATCCATGGTGGATATTTGTCTTGGTATTGCATTTATGTATATTATTGTTGAATTTTCTGGTAGTATTATATCTAATTCGAATGGGGCATTTAATTTTAGTGTCCATAGTCCAGCGTTTTTCGATGTTAATTCAATGGTATCATACTCTATGGTTACGGATTTAGCTCCTAGGGTGTATATGGTTATGTTTGAGGCATTTAAATCATAATCTAGGGGGATATTCTCATCATCTAATATTATTATGTTGCTTATTTTTGATGATATTGATGGTATCGTTATTAAAGGTTCTGTTTCATTTACTTGTAAAATCATTTTTACATGAACTATTCCATCTTTATAAACTGTTAATGTTGCTTCCCTTATCTCATATGTTTGTTGAGCTTTAATAATTGTTGGTTGAGTGGCCATTAGGATTATTGCTAACAAAATAGCTATTTTGTTTTTCATCGAAATAAATTAATGATATGAGTTTAAATATTTATTTCTCTCTAGACTCCATGTATGAGAGTGTTGAGAATATTATGTATGCTATTCCAGATATTATAAACACTATATTGTAGCCATAGTTTTCAATTATTAATCCAAATATTATTAGTGATGAGGATTCGAAGATTCTCATAGGTATATGTAATATTCCTATATCTATTGATAATGTTTCACGTCTATCTTTGCTAACTTTAGCTATTATATTTTCATAGAATTTTGCACTCAATCCTTCTGAAAAGGCGAGCATTATCATTAATATTGGTAAAAACCATTTATACTCCATTAAAGCTATGCATACCAAGAGATAAATTATGCTCTGTATGATGGCTCTACCAATATTTAAGGGCATTTTCAGTGTTGAATATATTGTTATTGATGATGTTAAAAGATATATCATATTAATAAATCCAATAGTCATATAATCATACCCCAATTCTTTAGCCATAAATATTGGCATTACCAATGAGAATAATGGGTATCTTGAGAGACTGTTAATAGCCATTATTAATGATACATACCAAAACTCCCAACCCCTATTTCTAGGGTCTAAAGCCTTTAGAGCTTTAAGCAATCTCAACTTATTACCAGTTAATCCAGTTCTCCATAATAGTATTGTTGGATATATCTGTATTATGGATGCAAAAATTAATGTTGTGAAGGCTGCGCTTAATCCAATTTTAGACATTAATAATCCAATGATCGCTCCACCAGTTGCTCCCCCAATGGATGTTGTGGCTATGACTCTTGTTGCTTCACTCGTCTCCCTATTTGGTGATAGCATGTATGTGGCTGTTCTACTTATAGCCCAGTATGCTGATATGGATATTCCCTCAAATATTTTTCCAATAGCGAATTCCATTGGAGATTTTGAGAATAAGTATATTGTTGTGGCTATGGTTGAACTTATTGTATTAACCATGAATAGTGGTGACCATCCCAATTGATCAGCAATGGCTGCAAACAATACCCTTACAGTTAAAAATACTATTGGCAGTATTGAGAGCACTATTCCTATCTCAGTTAAACTTACATTTCTCTCCAATAATGCTAGTGGTACCGCTATTCCAAGACCACTTGAAACGAAATATGTTAGGAATGTTATTAACAGTATCCTCCGCATAAATTCACCATAAATGGAATAAAGAAATTAATGTTGATCTGTATAAATTATTTTTCCATAAAGCTTAGAGGGTTGTATCCTAATTCTCTTATCATTAAATATATTTTGGTTATTGGCAACCCTATAACATTATAGTAATCTCCATTTATCCAATTGATTAATACTGCACCTAAACCCTGTATTTTGTATCCTCCAGCGGCATCCATGGGTTCTCCAGTGCTTATATACCAATTTATTTCTTCATCACTTAAATCTCTAAATGCAACCATTGTTTCCACATATTTGAAATTGCTTAAACCTTTACCATTATCATGTAAATATATTCCACTAATAACTTTGTGGACTCTTCCTGAAAGCTTCCTTAAAATTACATAAGCATCCTCAAAGCTTTTAGGTTTCCCTATGATCTCATTGTCAATACATATTACTGTGTCTACACCCATGTATAATCCAATAATATTTGAATCAATACTGGCTAGGACCTTGTTTTTAGAGTTTTCTTCAACAGTTCTTATAGGGTCTTCCAATATTTTCTCTGCAACATTTGGCTTTATTGTGGTGAATTTGAATTTAAATTTCCTTAAAATCTCTATTCTCCTAGGTGATGTGCTTACAAGTATTAACATAAGCATGAATCCTTCCAAATCTAATTTATTATTTCAATGGAATCTTCTTTAAAACTTTAACTATCACATATATTGTTACAGCTGTTATTGCTATTAACCCACTTGTTGGTAGATTTAATATTATTGACATCCATAAACCAATTATTCCTGAGGATATGGATATTAGGAATGTGTATATAAAGATTCTATCTGTACTTTTAGATATTTCCATGGAGCATGATGCTGGCACTATTGCCAATGCAAATACAAGTAGTGCTCCCATAGCTTTTGCTATGACTACTCCTAATGCTCCTATGAGTGTGAATATTAGGTAATCGTATAAGTTTGTTTTTAATCCCATGGCTTCTGTGCCTTCTAAATCAAAGCATATGTATATGAATTCTCTATGAAGAAATAGTAATGTTAACAATCCGATTATGGATATTATGGTCATATTAATTATGTCGCTATATGTTATTAATAGTATATCTGATAGTAGATAGCTGTTTACCCTTATTATTAGTTCGGATCTTATCAATCCTATAATTATTGCATATATTGATAGGCTTATGGCTAATGATACTCCTATAGCCATTCCTGATGATTCAACACCTCTCTCCCTAACTATGTATCCAGTTACTATTGATGTCAATATGCTAAATGTTAATGCCATTATGAAGAATATTGGTTCAAACTTTACCTTATCATATATTAGTGCTCCAATGGCGGCTCCACCCAGTGCTGCATGTGTTACTTCTGCCGCTAAGTAATGTACACCCCTAAGCATGGATAGACTTCCAACTATTAATGATGCTATTCCACCTAGGATTATTCCGATAATCGCATTTATTATGAATGGGGAGTATATTTCCATCATCACCTTTTTCACCTTGTATGAGTATCCCCCATTATTGAGTAGCATCTCCCCTCACCCAATATTATTCTACCTCCACCATAAGCCTTTGAGAGATTCTCCTCCCTTAAAACTTCATCAATTTTTCCGAAGGCTATGATCCTTTTGTTTAGTATCATCAGATTCTCAGCTAATTCAATTATTGGATTTATATCATGGGTAGCTATTAGTATAGTTGTATTGTTATTTTCGTGAAGTTCCCTCAATTTATTTGTAATAAATGATTGACTTATAACATCTACACCATTAAATGGTTCATCAAGCATTAATATTTTTGGTTCTGAAATTAATGTTCTAGCCAACAATACCTTTTGTTGCTGCCCCCCACTTAATTGATGGAAATTATTGTTAAGTATATCCTCTATCTCAAAGGATTTTGCAATTTCCTTAACCTTATCCATGTCTCTTGCTTCAATTATCCTAGGCCAATTCTTCTTAATGGTTAAGCCCATTAAAATTACATCCATAACCTTTATTGGTACATTTGTAGATATTCTGTCTCTCTGCGGTATGTATCCAATAAGCTTTCTTAAATCAAACCTTTTTCTCATGGGATCTATGCCTAAAACCTCTACTCTTCCACTTAATGGTTTCGTTAATCCTATTAAAGTTTTTAGTAGTGTGGTTTTTCCAGCAGCATTGGGTCCCATTATAATTGTTATTGATGGTTTTTCTATGCTGAAATTTACATCCTCCAGCGCTTTATTTTCCCCATATTTTACAGTGATATTTTCCACATTTATTATATGCTTCATTTAATCATCCTCTTAAGCTTATATAGGTATGTTGTCTCCACAACTATTATGATGATAAGTGCTATTGTGATCATTATGTTTTGAATTTGTCCATAGTCTTTCTCCATACTTATTGGTGTTAATGCTCCCTCTATTTTGCCAATATTATACATCATCATGGATATGTAATCAATGTTTGCTCCAATCATAACTTTAATTATTGGTGCTCCGGTCTGTTTAGCTAAATCAATTATCGTGTTGTATACTGGCATTTCCATTGAAATATCTGATATCATTATAAACCCTCCCTCATTCTTCAAGATATTGTATGCTGCTTCAAGGCTCCTTGGATTTGGATATGTTCCCCCCTCCAAAGATAATACTGTAAATATTTTTAACCCAAGCATGTATGCTACATATTGTTCTGCTAGGAATCCTAAAACCACATTTACTCCAATATTTTCATTTTTGATATCTATAATTTTATCATTTAATATTTCCATCTTCCTATAAAAGCTTTCTAAATTTTCATTATACTCTACTACACCATTTGGATCTATTTCCACAAGTTTATTGCATATCACTTTCGCCATAAACATGACGTTTTCGGGCAGTATCCAGTATCCATGATAGTTTTTACCAGAGATACCTGTTTCTGATGGTATATCTAGAATGGTCATATTATCTTTATATTCCATTAAATTTATTGAGAATTTTCCAGCATCCATATTCTTAATCTTGGATAATTGTTCTATAAGCTTATATTCCCATTCTATGTGGCCATCCACAATTATTAGATCTGCTTTTGATGTTTTCAAGATTGTTTCCGGGGTTATTGTGAATTGATGTGGATCAATATTTGATGGCACTATACTAAATACTTCAACTCTTGAACCACCTATAATTTTAACAATTGATTCCAGAAATCCTATACTTGTTACAACCAAAATCTTTCCATCTCCACCATCAGCATTAAATATTCTGAAACTTAAAATTATGATTAATGGGATTATGGCAAAAATCTTCTTATTCATTCTCCCCCTCCACAACATTTCTCCTCCATGGGTATTTCTTCTCCATGCGGGCATCTTTTAGGATGACCTAAACATGCACACATAGCATTTATAATATTTGATGGTACATAGACATCAAATTTTGATAAACATTCACAGACTTCATCTAAATCCATCCCCAAAACTTTGTTAAAATATGTTTCAAGTATCTTATACTTTCTAATCAGCATTCTATATTCCTTTAACCCTTTTTCCGTAAGTTTTATTCCCTTCCATGGTGTATATGCCACGATCCCTATACTTGCTAATCTCTTTATCATGTCTATGACTGATGGTGCTTTAACCTCTAGAACTTTAGCTATATCTACACTTGATGTAGCTTCAACACCATTCTTCGTCAATTTCCCTATGACTTTTATGTATGCTGCTTCCCTCATTGAAATTTCTTCCATGGGCAATTTAGGTCAAACCTAAGTTAGGTTGAACCTAAATTTAAACTTTTCCGTATGCTTATCAGATATTTAAATAACTAATACAATTTTAAATAGCAATGAAACAAAAAATTAATATTAATAACACAATATATTATGCCTTAACGATATTTATGTCCACCAGTAAAATCTTTAATCCAGCGGAATTCGTTCCTAAAGCTATTGAAGAAATTGGAAAAATCGTGGGTGAAGAATTTGCTGTGGCTGCATGTTCTGGTGGTGTGGATAGCACTGTCTCTACATATATTGCTAAAATGGCTTTGAATGATAGGCTTAAAACAATATATATAGATGATGGTTTTAGACGTGAAGGAGAAGTTGAAGAAACCCTAAAGATTCTAAGAGATCTAAAGTTAAACCCAATATTGCTGGATAAGAAGGATACTTTTTATAGAAATCTTAAAGAAATTAAAGATGCTGAGAAGAAGAGAATGATATTTAGAGAAACATTCTACAATGTTATTTTAGATTTCATGAAATCCAATAATATAAGATTCCTAATTCAAGGAACCATTGCTGCAGATATCGTTGAAACTAAGGGTGGAATAAAAACTCAACATAACGTTCTTGAACAAATAGGCATAAATTATGGATTTAAAGTTGTTGAACCTTTAAGGGATTTATATAAACCTCAAGTTAGAGAAGTTGCCAGATACCTTAAACTACCGAGGGAAATCTCTGAGAAAATGCCTTTCCCAGGTCCTGGATTAATGATTAGAGTAGTTGGCGAAGTTAATCCCAAGAGGGTTAATATGGTTAGAAAAGCCACTAAGATCGTTGAAGAGGAACTTAAAGACTTACCAGCCTTCCAAAAATTTGCAATCCTACTACCTGGAAGAGC
>JAWBOZ010000037.1:0-7308 GCA_038825625.1 Methanomethylicia archaeon
TTAATTACGTCTAAATGGAATCCAGGTATTGGTAGACCTATGGAGCCTGGTATTAATGGTGTGAATGTATAGTTTATTAGACTTCCAGTAATGAATGTTCCTATTTCACTTTGTATATACATATTTGTTACTGGAATTCTTCCAGTAAGTTTTTCTGGAATCGAATTTATTGTGGGTGTATAACCTGTTCCAACAGTTTTGTAAGTCCAAATCCATGTATCCACATCTAATGGGTCCGCTGTAACTAGGATTGCTCTTAATGTATCCATATTGTGGCTTCTCACATATGATGCATCATTCTTTGATAGTAGTCTTAATGCTCCACCAGTTGTTAGGAATATTGTTACTGCATAACGTTCAATTATGCTCCACAGCCTATCCCATGATGGGTAATCTATACTCCCCTCATATAACACTATTGTTGATCCAATCATTAATGGTCCGAAAACCACATAACTTACACCAGTTATCCATCCAGGCCATACTGTGCAGAAATATGTGTCGTGGGGTCTCAAACCAATCCATCTGCTGGTGGCATATACTTGTGTTAAATAGCCTCCCACGGAGTGCGTTATAGGTTTAAAATCTTCTTCATAAGCTATGTGAAGGCCGAAGAGTTTATGTTGAGATGAAGCTATGTAATCTCTCGTTTTAGTATTTGATAATTCCATGAATTTCTCATAGCTAATTTCATTTTTCAATAACCCTTTAGATCCAATCCTCTCTATAACTATAACATTACACTTATATCCAGTAGAATTTAGAGCTTTACGTATATTATCTAAAGTGTTAACTATTTTACCTCTCCTCATGAATCCATCAGTTGTAACTATTATTTTCGGCTTTCTTGATAGGACCCTTTTAGCAACCTCCCCATAACTAAAACCTGTAAATATTGGTTCAAAGGGGATTCCCATCCTTATTGAAGCCAGCATTAATGCTATTGATTCCATCATTGGTGGTGTATAGAATGTCATCCATTCATCACTGTTTATACCTAAGCTTTTAAGAGCTCCAGACAATCTCTCAACAACTCTATTTAATTCTTCATATGTTATAACCTTAACATCCTCATCTTCACTCTCCCATATTATTGCTGGTTTAAACCAAATCCATTTATCCTCATGTTTCCCTATAATGTTGTGATATGTGTTTATCATTCCATCCTTAAACCATATGTTTTTTGGGGGATGTCCATCAATGGCTTTACTCCACATTTCTTCCCATTTCAATTTTAAAGCTTCATGCTCCCAAAATCTAACTGGATCCTTAATGCTATCTTCATATATTCTCCTATATTCCTCAATTTCAATGGCTTTCCACTTCATGTTTGGGGGCACTACTTTTTCATCGCTGTATATTCTATTGAGAATGCTATTACCCAATTTATTCAACACCTCCTTAACAGTATCATTTGGGTGTATGGTTGAGCCATATCTCTGAATCTGTGGAATTGTCTCATTTCTTCAAAGTGTATTGGTATTGTTATGGAAGGTTTCAAACTTTTAACTGCTTCAGCAGCTTCTTCAGGATTCATCACATTTCCACCGCCTATTGGTATTAGTAGGATGTGAATTCTCTCCCTTATCTCTAGTATTTCATCGATTAGATCTGTGTCTCCCATATGGTATAGAGTTGTATCTCCAAATTTTATTAAATATCCTACGCCTAACCCTTTTGGGTGTGGGGGGCTATTTGGATAGTTTTCCAATCTATTATATGCTTCTATGACACTAATTTCAACGTCATTCATCTTTAACGTTTCTCCAGCTTTAACTTTTAACCCCATGTTTGGAGATATTATCTTATCAACAATTGCTTCCATTCTAATATTTGATGGGAAATGTTTTGGATGGTGGTGTGTATATAATATGTGGCTACATTCTTTAGGGTTAAGTGTATCTATACATATGGTTTTATATTTATGATTTATCTTTACTCCAGCAGTATCTGTTAATCTGATTTTTAGGTCTCTAAATGTTAGGGTGCCCATATTTATCAGCATATTCTTGGTATTATCTCCCCTCTTGGAGGTTCCATAACTCTAAATCCGCCCACTGATGTTTTTGCTAATACATAACCCTTATACTTTTCACTCTCCCTAACTTCACCAATAATTCTAGCATTGCTGAATCCCAAATCCCTCATATATTCAACAATTCTATCTGCATATTCCGGGTTTGCCGATATTACTGCCACGCCTTCATTAGCTAGGTATGTTGGGTCTATTCCAAGCATTTCAGAATATCTCTTAACACTTTCCCTTATTGGGATATCGCTTTCATTAATAACTATAACTAAGTTTGATTTTGAAGCCCACTCATTTAATACTCCAGACAATCCTCCTCTAGTTGGATCTCTAGCTGCATTGATATATTCCACATATCTTTCAATTAGTGGGATCATCAGTTTACTTAAAGGTTTAACATCACTTTTCAATAGACCTTTCGACATTTCCTCAACACTTTTCTCCAATCCCATTTGTAGTAGCATTATCACTGCTCCATGGTCTCCAATACTATCGCTGACAATGATTTTGTCTCCTGGTTTAGGTTTATCAATTATTGGTTTATCTGTTAATCCTATTGCTGTGGTGTTTATAACTATCTTGTCTATGCTGCCTTTAGGCATAACTTTGAAGTCTCCACCTATCAATGCCACACCCTCCCCCCTCAACACCTTTATGAATGATTCCACTATAACTTCAAGCTCATTTATTGGGAATCCCTCTTCAACAATTATTGAATCAAGCATTGCCATCGGTTTTCCACCCATCATTAAAACATCATTTATTGATCCTGAAGCTGCTAGGATGCCTATGTTCCCATCTGGGAAGAAGGGTGGATTTACGGTGTATGAATCTGTGGATATAACCACATAATTGTTATTGGATATTGGTATTAGTGCTCCATCATCAAGTTCATCTATTCCAACCCCACCCTCAACCCTCTTCAGATCTTCACTTACACGTGAGAATATTAGTTTATTCAGTATTTCATGCATTTCAATTCCGCCTGAGCCATGAGCTAAAGTTACCACACCCATACTTGTCACCTACCTTTCAATCATCCCTTTAAGTGATCTTGCTATTTTCATGAGATTTTCATATATATTTATCATTCCCCTCCCATCTTCACCCAACAATTCCTCCAGAAACTTTATTTGCTCTAAAATCCCCTCCTCATCAAATCTGGATATTATCACTCCTGCATGTATCATCACTATATCTCCTACAGACAATTTCTCACTGGCTACGCCTATTATGGCTTCTCTATGTATTCCATCTCCAAAATCTATTTTCGCCATCATGTTTTCCTCATCTATATCAACTATGACTGCCGGTGAACCTATACACATTTTAATGGCCCCATTCCAAATTATCCAGTAATCCTACGGGTTTAAAGTTTATGTTAAACCTATATTTTTAGCTATTTCATCAGCTAATCTTCCAAATCCAAATCTAGCCCATATGGAGCATGTTCCCTCAATGGATACCATGCATGGCCCTATCGGGTTTGTGGGTGTACATTTCTTCATGAATAATGGGCATTGCATTGGGTTAGCTTTACCTATAATAACCTCTGCACATCTACATCCCAACGGTAAATCATATTTCCAATCTTCTGGGCTAATATCCTTTAATCTATACTCTCTAAATGCATCAAAACGGTTGTAAGCCTCTCTCAGCCTCAACCCACTTTTCGGTATGAATCCTATACCTCTCCATGCATCATCAATGCATTCAAAAACCTTATTTATGATGCTTTGAGCTCTTAGATCTCCATGCCATGATACAACCCTACCATACTCAACAATTGTTTTAGCTTCACCCCTAGATAGTTGTCTAAGAATTTCCGTTATTGATATTAGTACATCTATGGGTTCGAAACCTGAAACCACCACTGGAATATTGAAATTTTCTGATACTGGATTCCAAGCTTTAGCTCCAGTTATTGTTGATACATGTCCCGGAGCTATAACACCCATTATTGGAGGCTCTGTTGGCTTCTCCCTCAAAATATCTATGGAGTGAAGCATTGCTGGTGGTGTAAGTTTAACTAAGCTTAGTAACATTAAGTTTTTTGGTAGGATTTCTCTGATTATTGTATGTGCATATCCTGGAGCAACAGTTTCAAAACCTATCCCTATGAAAACTGAATCTCCTCCATGATTTTTAGAATCGTTTATGGCGTTGATAATGTTTGAAACAACTTTAACATTGAATCCATAGGTTTTAGCTTCGCTGAGTGATGTTAATCCCTTCACCTGCCTTATTGCTTTAAGCCTATAGACGTCTCCATAAGTGTATATGGTTATACCTTCAAGTGCAAGTTTAATGCTTTCCTCTATGAAATATGATGGTGTAACACATACTGGGCATCCTGGTCCAGCCACAAGCTCTATGTTTGATGGTATTAAACTACGTATACCGAAATGCGTTATTGTCCATTCATGTGTTCCACAAAAATCCATTATCTTAAATTTAAATCCTTCACCATAATCCTTCTCAAGAATTGAAACAAACCCCTCAATCTTCTTAACCAGTATTCTAGTTAAATCGAGATTCCTCCTAAAAGCTTCTTCCAATGATTTTACTATTCTAATCAGATTTGATGTGTAGCTACCCTCCTCACTCAAAATTATTCACCCTACATGAAGCTATCAATATTTGCCCTAAAGCCACCCCACCATCACCTGGAGGAATCTTACTTGGTAAATCCAGTTTTAAATCCTCCCCCTCTAAAACACTCTTTATACCCCTAATAATGTGTGTGTTAACTGCTGCGCCACCACCAATCAGTATTTCCTGTTTCACATTCCTTAAACCCTTAATGGCTTTTAATGCTATTAACCCTAAAGCTTCACCCAAACCATACTGTATTGTTAGAGCTAGATCCTCCAATCTATGTTCCTCAAGTTTATCTAGAACCCATGATAATAGATTTAATGTATCAACCATTAATCTACCATTACCCATAACTATTTTAGGTTCATAATCTAATCTTACACCATTATCAGCTATGGATTCAAGTTTCATTGGCGGCTCCCCTTCATATGTTCTCAATGTACAAACCTTTAGTAGTGCTGAGAATGCATCTAGAGTTCTTCCAAGACTTGTAACTATTGGTCCCCTACCCCTCCTGGCCAAATCATATGTTATAACAGCTTCTTCAACACCATATGGGAGTGAACTTAGAATTCCAAGCTTCTCCAATAATTTCACTGTTTCCCCTTCCCCATAGTTTAATGAGGCTAATAAACTTATTAATGGTTTAACTGGATATATGGCTGATGAGTCCCCCCCAGGTAGTGTGAAGGGGTTTAAGCTTCCCCTCCTCTCATATGATTTGAATGATGATAATAATATTTCTCCGCCCCATATCCCCCCATCATCACCATAACCTGTCCCGTCAATGGTTATGGCTATAAATCTATCATCAATGGAAGCCTTCACTTCACCCATTATGGATGCTGCATGTGCATGATGATGTTGAACCTCAATAAATTGAGCATTATATTCTTCAGCCAACCTTTTAGCTATCCTCCTATTATGGTATAGTGGATGCATATCCAATGCCACCACCACCGGTTTTATCTCATAAACCCTACTAAACCAATTTATCTCCCCCTCCAGATCCTCAAGTTGACCAGGCTCATCAATATCACCAATAAATTGTGTTAAAACAACTTTATCTTCAAATCCCACAGCACCAGCAGTTTGAAGTTCTGCACCCACAGCTATGGAGTCCGGTATTCTAAATCCCACCTCAATCCATTCTGGAGCATAACCCCTACTCCTCCTCAAGAATGTTGGTTTATCATCTGTAAATCTTATGACACTATCATCAACCCTATGAACTATCCTTCTATCATGCTCCACAACATAATCGACAACACCCCTCAACTCTGAGAAAACATCATTAATGTTTGTACACATGGGTCTACCATGAACATTACCACTAGTCATTATTAGTAATCCGTCTGGAATCTCCCTTAGAAGCATCACCTGAAAACCTGTATATGGTAGCATCACACCTACACTAGATAAACCTGGAGCCACAAGCTCCGAGACTATTGAGCCCTCCCTCTTAGGCATAACTAATATTGGTCTTTGAGGCGACTCCAATAATTCTCTAGCTCCAGGTGGAGGCACAGCTATTCTAAGCACAGTATCATAATCCCTAGCCATGAGAGCCAATGGCTGTGTGGGTCTGCCCTTCCTAACCCTCAAATTGGCTATAACATCATCATCAGAAGCTAAACAAGCAATATGATAACCTCCAACACCCTTAACAGCCACAATACAACCATCAAGAATCCTATCAGCAATAAATTTAACAGGGTCTCCAACATCAATCTCATCACCACTGGATGAAAATACATGAGTTTTAGGGCCGCAATAAATACAGCTTATACCCTGACCATGAAACCTCCTAATATTCCCAGAATCCCTATAATCCCCAAAACACTCACCACAAAACTCAAAAACCTTCATAGCAGTATTAACCCTATCATATGGAACATCATACATCATGGAAAACCTTGGACCACACCAAGCACAACTATTCCATGGATACCTATGAAACCTATCATTTGAACCAAGAATCTCCCCAACACAATAATCACAGATAGCTACATCCGGAGGAATCATACTCCTAACAATAGTCCTCTTAACACTCTCCCTAATCTCAAAATCACTAAACCCCTCAAAATTCACAACCTCAACATCAACCCCCAAAATCCTAGCTTGCGGAGGCTTATCAGAATACAGCCTCCTCAAAAACTCCCTTAACTTAACACCATCACCCTCAACATGAACCTCAACCTCACTACCACCCAAATTAACAACATAACCATTCAAACCCAAACCCTTAGCCAACCTATAAATGAAAGGTCTAAAACCAACACCCTGAACCACACCAACAATCCTAAGCCTATAAGCCTCCAAAAAACTCACCACTCAAAATAATCAATCACTCCACACACAGAATCTTCCACTTTGAATGAGCATCCCCAAATATTTATTTATTCACCACTAAAGTTTGGATGAGATGAATGGAAAGTTATAAAGTTCTTTCACCTTAGTATTTTATGGGTGAAATAAGTAGAGCATTATTAAATAAGCACATAGAGCCTGTAAGGAACATTTATAAATCCAATTTTAATAGAGTTATTTGTGGAGTATTATCCAAGAATTATTGAAGAAAAATTGGATAAGTGGATGAATAGGAGAGAAGTTTTAATTATTAAGGGTCCTAGACAGAGCGGTAAAACCACCCTACTCCTACATCTTAGAGAAAAGTATGG
>JAWBOZ010000038.1:0-7294 GCA_038825625.1 Methanomethylicia archaeon
AATAAACATAAAGAAGCCACACCTAACACCAATATATAATGAAAAAAGCCACATAGTATACGCCGCTAGAAGTGGAGATGTAAAACATGTAATAATTGATGGGAAAATAGTTATGGAAGACTACGAAGTAAAAACAATAGATGAAGAGGAAGTAATTGCAGAAGCGGAAAAGATAAAAGAGGAACTAATAAATAGGTTGAGGGAGGAATAAAAATACCAAAAATAAGAGATGAAGGTTTATCACACCATGGAAAGAAGATTATAAGAATAACTGAGAATAGAATGCCAGTATTAATGAAGATAAAGAATGAAATGGAAATGGAGAAACCATTAAAAGGTTTAAGAATAGCGGCATGCCTACATGTAACAAAGGAAACAGCAGTATTGATGAAAACTCTAAAAGCCGGTGGAGCAGAAATAGCTCTAACAGCATCAAACCCACTATCAACACAAGACGATGTAGCAGCAGCGCTGGTGGAGGAGGGGATAGATGTATATGCATGGAGGGGGGAAACTGAGAAGGAATACATGGAAAATATTAGGGAAGCACTAAAGATGAACCCACATATAACAATGGATGATGGTGGAGACCTAACAGTAGAAGCACATAAAATCGGAAATGCGGGGAAAATAATTGGAGGAACGGAGGAAACCACAACAGGAGTTATAAGGTTGAAGGCAATGGAGAAGCAGAAAATATTGAAATACCCAATAATAGCCGTGAATAATGCTAAAACAAAATACCTCTTCGACAATAGATATGGAACAGGCCAAAGCACAATTGATGGAATAATGAGATCCACAAATATACTCATAGCTGGGAAAAATGTTGTAGTGGCAGGATATGGATGGTGTGGAAGAGGAATAGCCATGAGGGCTAAATGTATGGGTGCAAATGTAATAGTAACCGAAATAGATCCATTAAAAGCATTGGAAGCAGTTATGGATGGATTCACAGTACTACCCATGGAAAGGGCTGCTGAAATAGGCGACATATTCATAACAGCAACTGGAAACATAAATGTGATAAGAGGAGAACATATCGAGAAAATGAGGGATGGAGCCATATTAGCCAATAGTGGACATTTCAATGTTGAAATAAACATTAAAGATCTAGAATCAATATCCATTGGGAAGGAAAACGTAAGAGAGAATTTAGATGAATACACCTTGAAGAATGGTAGGAGAATATATTTAATTGCTGAGGGGAGGCTTGTAAATCTAGCAGCAGCCGAAGGACACCCAAGTGAAGTAATGGATATGTCATTCTCCAACCAAGCTCTATCAATACTATACATAACAAGAAATAGAGATAAACTGGAGGCTAAGGTATATGATGTACCAATAGAAATAGATCAACACATAGCAAAACTAAAACTTGAATCAATGAGTATAGAGATAGATAAACCCACAAAGGAGCAAATAGAATACATGATGAAATGGGAAGATTAAAAATACTGTTTTACAATAAAGATATTGGAGGCGAAACAAAATTACAGAGAAGCAAAAAGTAAAATCCATATCGGATCTACCGGGAGTTGGAGCAGCCACTGAACAGAAATTGATGGAAGCAGGATATAAAACATTGGAAGCCATAGCCATAGCTACACCAGCAGAAATAATGGCAGCCACAGGAATGGGTGAAAAGACAGCGCAAAAAATAATTATTGCAGCAAGATCAGCTTTGGAAATAGGGTTCAGAACAGCAGATCTAGTATATGAGCAAAGACTAAAAGTTAATCGGATAACAACTGGAAGTAAAAATCTAGATAGACTACTAGGTGGAGGGTTAGAGACCCAATCCATAACGGAAGTATTTGGAGAATTCGGTAGTGGAAAAACGCAATTGGCACATCAACTAGCCGTAAACGTACAATTACCACCAGAAGCTGGAGGGCTTGGTGGAAGAACACTATATATAGACTGTGAAGGAACATTTAGACCGGAAAGAATAGTATCCATGTCCATGGCCAAGGGATTGGATGCAAAGGAAGCCTTGAAAAACATAATCTTTGCAAGAGCATACAATTCAGATCACCAAATGCTACTAGTAGAACAAGCTAAGGATATGATAGAGGAAAAGAACATTAAGCTAATAGTTGTGGACAGCGTTACTGGACATTTCAGAGCAGAATACCTTGGAAGGGAAAGCTTAGCCGATAGACAACAAAAACTAAATAGACATCTACATGCCCTCGCAAGACTCTCAGACATATTCAACCTAGCCATATTTATAACAAATCAAGTTATGGCTAGACCAGACGCATTCTTCGGAGACCCAACGAGAGCTGTGGGGGGACACGTACTATTCCACGTTCCAGGAGCAAGAATATATCTTAGAAAAAGCAGTGAGAATAAGAGAATTGCAAGACTTGTTGACAGCCCATACCTACCAGAGGCAGAGGCAGTATTCCAAATAACTGAAGAGGGGATAATAGATCCACGAGAATGAATGGAAAAGGTAAAAAGCAGTAAAAGTAATCATAAATTGGTGAACCATGATGCTGAAAACACATTTATCAGACCTATTTGAGAGTAGAGAAGCTAAAATGATAGATTTTGCAGGATGGAAAATGCCCATATGGTTTACAAACATAACTGAAGAACACCTAGCAGTTAGAAACAACGTGGGAATATTCGATGTATCACATATGGGTAGAATATTAATAGAGGGGAGGGATGCAACCCCACTCCTAAACCATCTAACAACAAATGATGCTGAAAAGTTAAAGGTTGGAAGACTACACTACTCAACCATATGTAACCAGAATGGTGGAATAAAGGATGATATAATGCTACAGAAAATACTGGAAGAGAAATACATACTGATATGCAATGCATCAAACAGAGAGAAAATATATAACTGGATAATGCAAAACTCTAAAGGATACAATGTTAGGATTGAAGATGTAACATTTGAAGTCCCCATGCTAGCAATACAAGGACCATATGCAGAGAAAACATTACAAAAAATCGTGGATGTAAATCTAAGCAAAATAACCTTCTGGAGATTAACTGAATGTAAAATCATGGGTAAAGAAGCAGTGATATCCCATTCCGGTTACACTGGAGAAAATGGATTTGAAGTAACATTATGGAGGATAAAACAAAATGAAAGGGATAAAACCATCAAAATATATGATTCAATAATACAAGCTGGAAGAGAGTATGGAATAAAGGAATGCGGCTTAGGGGCAAGAGACACATTAAGATTGGAAGCAGGATTACTATTGTATGGAAACGATATAGATGAAAACACCACACCCTTCGAAGCAAAAATAGATTTCGCTGTAAAAATGGATAAAGAGAAATTCATAGGGAAAGAAGCACTACAAAAACAATTGCAAGAAGGTTTGAAAAGGGTTAGAGTGGGATTAACCATGATGGAGATGGGTATACCGAGACCACACTATGAAATATGGTGTGAAAATGAGAAGATAGGTGAAGTAACCAGTGGAACATACTCACCACTACTAAAGAATGGAATAGCCATGGGATACGTAAAACCACAATACGACAATATTGGAAGAGAAGTTGAGATAACCATTAGAGAGAGGAGAGTAAAAGCTAAAATAGTGGCATGGCCATTTTATGATGAGGAAAAATACGGTAGGAGGAGGAAAAATGTCGCATGAAACAATAATAAAGAATGAACTATATTACACAAAGGATCATGAATGGATCAAAATTGAAAATGGAAAAGTTAGAATGGGAATAAGTGATTACGCACAAAAGGAGCTGAGAGACATAGTATATATAGAGCTTCCAACCATAGGGAAAAGGGTTAAACAATTTGAAAGGTTATGCAGTATAGAATCAGTGAAAGCAGTATCAGACGTATATAGCCCAATAAGTGGAGAAGTTATAGAAGTAAATAATAAATTGGAGAGAAGCCCAGAACTATTAAATACAGATCCCTATGGAGAAGGATGGATAGCAGTAATAAAACCTGAAAAACTAGATGAAGAATTAAGTAATCTAATGAATGCAAAGAAATATGAAGAGCATATTAAAACGTTAGAACACCACTAAACAACCTTAACCATTTTTTCCTCCCTATAATCCACCACAACTCTCCTATACCCCTTAAACATCTCATTCAATTCAGGATCACCAACATCCACCCTTAAAGAATCTAAATTTGAAATCTTACTCCAAGTTGCAACAATAATTACATTATCTAACCCAACCCTCCTAATAACAGTATCACTAATCTGCTGATTACCTCTACCAAAAATGAAACCTTGGCCACCAATAGGTGAAACAACAATATATGCCTTCCTAACATCAACCCTATCAAGAAAACCAAGAATATCAGATTCACAAACATCCCTAGCTACAATTTTGAAATTCATCATAAGATCCACACCCAGCAATGTCTTCTCTAAACCAAGCAGATCAGTAATAGCTTTAACAGTAGACCCCGGACCCAATATATACAATGCATCAGGCTCCATGATCTCCAAAACATATTTAGCAATAGCCCTCTGATTATCCAATTCACTATCCAAACTCATGGTGGGAGATTTAACCCCCTGAACATAAGTAGGCTTATAAGGAACCATAAGATAACCATAAAGTTTAATTAAAAGCCTATCACTCCTAAAGGATTCCTCATCCACATCCATAACCTCAGCCATTTTCAATGGCAAACCATGAAAAACAAAATCTCTAAAAAGTTTAACAGCATCATCAACACCATAAGCAAAAACAGCTGAATACATTTTAACACCAGATGGTATCCCAAGAACAGGAATATTTAACCCCACAGCTCTATAAATATCCCTAGCAGTACCATCACCACCACAAAAGATTATTAAATCCAAACCTAAATCAAACATGATCCTAGCAGCCCTTACAGTGTCTTCAGCAGTGGTTCTATCACCCACCTCACCAACAACAATAGAATTCAACCCAGACTCCAAAACCTCATATTCACCCATAACCTTTGAGTATGTAACCAATTCGAAATATGAACTGAAGGGCTTAATATTATTTAGAAAGGTTTTAGCCCTTTCAGGAGCTATTGGCTTCGCCCCCAATGCAATAGCCTTCTCCAAAATATCGCTTCCATCAGTACCCTTAAGACCCACCCGCCCACCCATACCTGCAATTGGATTAACTATAAAACCAATCCTCTTCAAATCTCAATTCACCAAAACTATACCCATCTTAAACAATAAATCGCCAATCTCCCAATCCCTCTCATAATACTTTCCATCAGGTTTTTCAAAACCTAAAAAGAGATTTCTAACTCTAACTTCCCTCAAGATATACCACTCCACACTCTTCAACAATTCTAAGGTTTCACCATCATTAACAACCACAAACACATCCACATAAGCTTCCACGGGGAGATCAAGATCCTTCCTCATAGCTTGAAGCCTTCTAACAACATCCCTAGCTAAACCTTCAGCCATAAGATTCCTATCCCATATACAATTGAGGAATAAAAACCCATACTTAAACTTGCAAAAACCATATCCAGCCAAAATCTTCTCCTCAAACTTCAAATCATCAACACCCAACCTAACAGGAACACCTTCAACTTCAATCTCCACAAACCCCCTTTCATCTAAATCCAACTTAAGTTTGGAAGAATCAATAGACTGCAATTTTGAAGCTATTTTTGTTAATAAACCTTTATATTTAGGTCCAAGTGATGAATAGTTTACAAACACCTCATACGATTTATACCTTGAAGCCTCCTCCATAGATATAACCATCAAATCCTTCACATTACACTGATCTAAAATAACATTTCTAAACATATCTATACACCTAAATACATCAGGATTATTCGTTGAAACTATAAGTTCCTTTAATGGGTAACGTAATTTAAATTGCTTTTCTTGCCTAATCCTATATGATGATTCCACAATATCCCTTGCAATATCCATAAACTTTATGATGGACTCATCTATGAACCTCTCAATTGGTAAAGGCCATTCACATGCATGTATACTTTCAGGGAGGGATGGATCAGCAGATCTAAATATTGATTGATAAAGCTTCTCAGTGATGAATGGAATTATTGGTGCAGAAAGTTTCAATAACCTTAATAGGACATGGTATAAAACTGCATAAACAGCATACTTACTCTTATCTTCACCCTCCAACCAGATCCTCTTCCTAATAAGCTTAATATACCATCTACTCATATCCTCAATGATGAAATTCCTTATAGACCTAGCCAACTCATGTATGCAAAACTTATCCATACTCATATTACAGTCCTTCACCATCAGCTCAAACTTACTTAAAAGCCACTTATCTTCCAGTAGAAGATGATCCATAAGTGAATCTAAAGGATACTTTGCAGGTGAATAACCATCCAAATTCATATATAAACTAGCAAAATAGTAAACATTCCACATCGTGGTTAGCACTCTATAAACTTCATCAAGCTCCTTCATGGAAAACCTTAGATCCTCCCATGGTGTACATTGAAGTTCATACCATCTTAAAGCATCCCTAGAATATTTGGAGAAAACCTCCTCAGGAGCAATAACATTTCCAAGGGATTTATGCATGGGTCTACCATGCTCATCAAGAGACCATCCATGCATTAAAACAGTCTTGTATGGAGCCATGGAAAACCCTATATAACCACTGACCAGTAGGGTGTAAAACCAGCCCCTAGTTTGGTCAGGACCCTCCAAAATGAATTGTGGAGGCCACCAACTCTCAAATTCATCAAGGGTAGCTGGATAATTCAATGAAGCCCAAGAAGCCACACTGGAATCCATCCAAACGTCAAGGACGTCTGGAACCCTCCTCATAACACCACCACACCTACCACACTTCAAAATTATTGAATCAATCCAAGGTCTATGTAGATCACTAATTCCAGAGAAGTTTAAGGCTAAATTCTTAAGCTCTTCAACAGAGCCGATAACCGTAATATTACCACAATTGTTACATCTCCATATTGGTAATGGTATACCCCAATACCTCTGCCTAGAAATAACCCATTCACGCACATTCTCAAGCCAATTCCTAAATCTATTCCTACCAGCCCAATCGGGAACCCAACTAACCTTCTCATTTTCCATTATGAGTTTATCCCTAATCTCCGGAACCCTAATAAACCATTGTGTAGTAGCCTTCAAAAATAATGGTGACTTACACCTCCAACAATGCGGATACCTATGAACCACCCAAGATTGATGAAGTAGATAACCCTTCACCCTCAAATCCTCAATGATCTCAGAATTAGCCTCCCAAATCCTCTTACCAGCATACTTACCAGCATCAACAGTAAAAATACCCTTATCATCCACTGGACAAACCA
>JAWBOZ010000039.1:0-7234 GCA_038825625.1 Methanomethylicia archaeon
TAAAGATCGTGATGAAAATATCATTTTCCACACAGATGCTGTTGATGCTCTTGGCAGGATTAAATTTAATTTAAAGGATTTAGGTGTTGATCTAGCTAGTTTTAGCAGTCATAAGGTTTATGGTCCTAAGGGTGCTGCATGTCTATATGTTAGGGAAGGTTTGAATATTGAACCAATTTTGTATGGTCAATTAAGCACTCAGAGGCTTTGGCCTGGCGTGGAGAATGTTCCATCAATTGCAGGTTTTTCGAAGGCTGTGGATATTATGAGGAACAACTTTGATGATTTCAACATTAAAATGAAAACTTTGAGGGATAAGATTATTGATGGTATTTTGAATGGTGTAGATGGAACCATTCTTAATGGTCCTAAAGGTGATCTCAGAGCTTCAGACAATGTTAATATTAGCTTCCCATATTGTGAGGGTGAAGCAATTACTGTGGAGTTGAGTTTGAGGGGGATATATGTTTCCAGTGGTAGTGCATGTACGAGTAGAATTCTTCAACCAAGCCACATCCTTATCGCCATTGGTAGAAGGTTTGAGGAAGCCCATGGAAGCATATTGATGAAAGTTACGCCAATGCATAATGTTAATGATATAGATTATGTTTTAGAACAGGTTCCAGAGGCTATAAATAGGGTTAGATCTATTAGTCCATTTAGGGTCAGGTGATACTTTTGTCAAGTAGGATTCCACTAATATACTCTCCAAAAGTTTTGGAATTGTTTAAGAATCCTAAGAATCTTGGTAGAATTGACGATGCTGATGTTCATGCAACTGCTGGCAGTCTTGCTTGTGGTGATATGATTGCAATATACTTGAAACTTAGTGCTGATGGTAAGACTATTGAAAATGTTACATTTGAAAGTTATGGTTGTGCAGCTAATATTGCTGCTGCAAGTATTATGACTGAAATGATTAAGGGTAGAAGTTTGGAGGAAGCTTGGAATATTAGTTGGAAGGCTATTACTGAAGAGCTTGGAGGTTTACCAAGTGTTAAGTATCATTGTGGTGTTTTGGCTGTTGGTGCTTTGAGGAGGGCTATTAGGAAGTATTTTGAGGGGAGGGAGAAGCCTCCATGGCTTCCAGAGGAATTAACTCATGAAGAGAAGCATGCCATTGAAGAAGAGAAATTGCTGGAATCTTTATCGAAGAAAATTGGTATGATTAAATGATTTCAATTCCTTTTCAAAAGTTTTTCCAAAGCTTTTTCTGCCCATTTAGGATCCTCAAGTAATGCTCTTCCCACAGCCACCATATCCACTTTACCTTCCATTATAACTTTATTTGCATATTCCGGGTCTCTTATTCCCCCAACGCCTATGACTGGTATTCTTATGTTTAATTTTATTTTTTCAGCTAATGGTATGAAGTATCCTTGCCCCGTTAATTGTGGCGGTCTTGAACCACATAATCCTCCTGAAACATTAATTATATCCACACCAGCATCCTGTAATTTCAAAGCTATCTTTATTGAGTCTTCCACAGTTATTCCTCCAGGAATTAGATCGTCTGCTCCAATTCTATAGGATAATATCCTGTTCCCCCCAATACTCCTCCTAACTTCACCTACTATTTCCAGTGGCAATTTTGTCCTCTTATCAAATGTTCCTCCATAAGCATCCACACGTTTATTGGTTATGGGTGAAATGAATTGATTTAATAGGAATCCATGCGCTCCATGAATTTCTACACCGTCAAATCCAGCTTTAATAGCTCTTTCAGCAGCTTTTCTAAATGCTTCTTTAATGTTCAATATATCTTGATACTTCATTTCCCTAGGTTCTTCCATCCATAATGGCAATTTTATTTGTGATGGTGCCATCGGTTTTTCACCTATAATTGTTGAAGTTGTTCTTCCACCAGCATGATTCAATTGTATCAATGTTGTAGCACCATTACTCTTAATTGTTTCCACAAGTTTACTTAATCCATCAATCAATTCATCATCATATATTCCAAGCTGCTTCATACTTGCTTTACCATTTTTAGCTACATATGAGTGTTCAACTATAACTATACCTACACTTCCACTCCTCTCCTCATAATGCTTTATTAGTTCCATAGTTACTTCACCATTCTCTTTTGATAGTTCTGTAGCCATTGGAGGCATTACAATCCTATTCCTAATCATTTTACCTCTAACTTCTATGGGTGTTGTTAAATCCACCATACCTTTCACACCTCTTATACAATATTTCACATAACAATTAAAGTTAATGCAGCTGCAGCCAATCCAGTTAAATATACTCCGTCAAATGTTCC
Organism: Methanomethylicia archaeon; assembly: GCA_038825625.1. GTDB lineage: Archaea > Thermoproteota > Methanomethylicia > Culexarchaeales > Culexarchaeaceae > JAWBOZ01. The sequence goes on from JAWBOZ010000039.1 coordinate 2,267, forward strand.
AGCTCCACCTATACTAACCATGGATGAACCTATCCTATGTATCTTTTTCATATTTAATAGGTCTGCACCTATCAATGTCCCTAAGGTTCCACTTACATATGCTATTATGGATGGATTACATTTCGGAGGTATTATTGAAAGTGCAATTGAAATCAGTGCAGTGATTGTTGGGGGTATAAATCCTGGTATAGCTATCCCAAATCCAGGTATAATTCTAGCATATTTACTTACAATTAAAGACACAATTAAAATTGCAATAAGGATTTTTGCTAAAGATATGTGTGGATTTATTGTTGGATTCAAAATTATTCGGGTCAATATGTATATTGATATGATTATGGGTATTATTGCTCCACCAAGATTTATTGCCACAATAGTTTTCCTCTCCCTTAACCCTATTGAGGGGAGAAACCATCTTACACCAAAAATATTTATCTCCTCATAAACTAATCCATAATCCCAAGTTTTAATTGAAGTTAAAGGTATATTGACAATACTTCCAATAAGTGATACGTATAAGGCTGTTAAAGCTATTTGTGGAGGAATCATTAAAGCTTCCATGAATATTTGAACAGAACCTAATGCAACTATGGTAACAGTAAGCGTCATCATCAACAATGTTAATATATAACCCCAAGTAGTCGGCTTGTAAACTATGCTTTTCCTATACAAATGTGTTCTCCATAGATACTTCACATAAATTAAAAATAATTCTTTTGTTTAACTAAACCTCATAATACTTAAGAATTTAGAATTGTTTGTGTATAAAAGGAATAATGTTATGATCGATTATCTGAGGATAAATTATCCAACTAAGGAAGCTTGTTAAAATTTTGCTTACTGATTTTTAATGGATGTATTATTTGAGAACTGAAATTCGGAGGCATCAGGAGAAATATATAAGTTATTCAAAGGTGTTTGGTGAAATTAATGTATAATCATATTTTTGATGAAGTTTCTAAGTTTGTAATTATGATCGATTATGAAAAGCTCATGATATACTTTTAAAATTTCCCATCCTTTTTAGATGAAATTGTTAAATTATACTTTTACAGATATTTATTTAGTGGGATTGATGGTTCACCGTAAATCTATTGGGGTTATTACGGGTTCCCCCTCAACCTCTGAATTTGAGTTTAAGTGTTTTGATGTTGTTAAAGTTAATGATTTTGTTGAGGTTTTTCATGATGGAAGGTGGCATGTTTTATTTGTTAAGAGTCTTAGGCGTGATGGTGATACTGTTTATGCTTCATGTATATGTTTGGGTAGACCCTCAGATACTCCATTTAAATCTGGATTGAATGTTTATTCTGCTTCCGAAGGGAATATACGTGAAGTTTTGGGTTTAACTGCTGATTATTTGAAGTCTGTTTATATTGGTTTACTTAAGAACTATAATGTTAAAATCTATATTCCCATTGATCGTTTGAATCGCATATTCATTGTCGGTAAACCTGGTTCTGGTAAATCTTATACTGTGGGTGTTTTGATAGAGGAGTTGTTAAAGAAGGGTATTCCCATCATAATTATTGATGTTCATGGAGAATATTCAAGTTTAAAGATCCCAGCTAAATCTGGTTGCAGCGAGTTTGGTGTGGAACCAGTTAATTATATTGATCATATAATAGAGTTTGGTGATACTAAGATTAATCCTGCAGCAAATATTGATATTTCAGAATTAAATAACATTCCAATTGAGGATATCGTTTTAACTGGTAAGTGTGTTATTGTAAATTTGAGGGGGTTTGATCTTGAAGATCAAATCTCCATGGCAGCTTCTCTTGTGGGTAGACTTTTGGATGCAGCTATTAGTAGGAGGGTTAACCCATTCTATTTAGTGGTTGATGAAGCTCACAGATTTATTGGTAAGGAGAAGTCGGAATCTCAATTGATATTGAGGAGATTCTCCCAAGAGGGTAGGAAGTTTGGTGCAAATCTAATTGTTGTTTCGCAGAGGCCTCAACTCTTGGATACTACTGTTAGGGGTTTGAGTGGAACATGGATTATTCATAGACTTTCAGATCCCAACGATATTTCAATAACTATTGAGAGTGGAGGTCTTGGTAAGGGTTGGGAAGACAATATTGTTTGGCTTGATACTGGGGAATGCATAATTACTGGTGAAGCTGTGGATCGTATACCATATACTGTTAGGGTTAGGTGTAGAGAGACTCTTCATGGTGGTGCAGGTTTCAATCCATTGGATTTTGTTTCTCAAGAAGCTTTGAAGAGTGCTGAATTGAAGTGGAGGAATCTAATAAAGTTTGGAGCTGTTTCAAAGCTTAAGAGGGAGGTTAGGAAGCCTAAGATATCCCCACTATTCTCTCAATATTATCTTCCCATAAATTTTGATGGCAACAAGATTCTATCAAATCTTCATGATAAGTTTAATAATGTTAGCTTCTCCTTTAAAACCGTTGAACTTCACTATTATCCGGCATTGGAGATCAGAGCAAATGTAACTATTAAACGTGCTAAACCAAATATAGAATTTAATGATTCATATAGAACCATAATCCCAATATTGGATGATTCTAGTGAATTGGATTTCTCCCCAAGAAAATTTTATTACACCAATGATTTTAATGAGACTGACCTTTCAGAATCACCCATGGATTTTGAAAATATGATATTTCATTCTCCAAAGATGGATCTGTCAACAGTATCTTCCTATGAAAGGATTATAAATGATTTTAAGAGATTTCTATCTTTTAAATTTTCATGTAAACTTCATTATTCCCCAAAATTTAAAATTCACTCAAATCCAAATGAGGATGTAAATGTTTTTATTGATAGATTGAAGCGTATTGGGAAGAATTCTCTGAATGAGAAGTGTTCTGAGGTTATTAGGAAGTATGATGTAGAAATATCTAAGCATAATGTTATCATAAAATCTCTTAAGGATGATATTCAAGTTAAAGTTCAATCAATTAAAAGAATTACATCTAGTATTAATGATTTGAAGGTTAAACTTAAAGGTTTAGATCCTTCTTCTAAGAGTTATGTTTCAATGCTTAATAGGATTCAAAGTCTTGAAGAGAGACTTTCAAAATTAAATAAACTTCTCTCTGAAGCTAATGTTGAATTGGAGCGTAGGGAGACTGTTATTCGTGAGCTTAAGAGGGAGTTAAATGATAGATTGAAGAAATTAAAGGTTTATTTTGAAGATTATGGTGAAATTAAAACTCTAACTTTGAATCCAAATAGGAGGGATATTGATGTGGAGTATGCTAGAATTGTTTGGATCCCCATTTTTAATGGTGAAGTCAACATTTCTAAGGATGGTTTAAATAGGGGTTTAAATTTTGAGTGGAATGGATATAATGGTTTCGGTTCTTATGGTAAATGCGATTTTTGTGGGACACCATTTAATGATTTAAATTCCATTGAATTTTGCAGTATATGTTTAGCATCCATATGCCTTCAACATTTACTTAAATGTAGTGTTTGTAATAGTGTTGTATGTTTGGATCATGCATTTAAATGTGATGTTTGTGGTAGAGTTTTATGTGTTAATGAAGATTCATATATGTGTAGTGTTTGTGGTGCTAAGGTCTGTTCGAACTGTGTTGGATATTGTGTGAAATGTAGTCTTGAAAAGTCTTATTGTAAATTACATATACATGTATGCAATGATTGTGGTAAATCCTATTGTGATGAACATTATAAGGGGCACTTAGCTGTTTGTGATGATTGTGGTAAGAGTGTTTGTGGTGAGTCTATGGTGAAATGTGATGTGTGTGGTAAATTGCTTTGCAATAACTGTGTGAATACATGCGCTGTTTGTGGATCTAAGGTTTGTAGTGATCATATTTGGCATTGCGGGATTTGTGGTAAATCATTATGTGTTGATGAGGAGCAATATATTTGCAGTATTTGTGGTAAAAGAGTTTGCGGTAAACATGCATATACTTGTCCATCTTGTGGCAGGGTTGTCTGTACTGAGCATACTAAGATTTGTCCAAATTGTGGTAGAAAGGTTTGTGAATCTTGTATAATCACTATTAAACGTTTATTTAGGTCTAAGACTGGATGCAAATTATGTCTTAAACCATAGTTTCATTACTGTTTAAGGTTTCTAAAGCCATTCTTATATAACTCTTTGGATTTCTCCTCCTTTTCAAGGCCTTTATATATCTTTCATTGGAAGGGCTGTGTAATGCTTTTATCCTATAATATACATTGGGATCATCAATCTTAACATATACCCATTTTGCCATAATTCCTCTACGTAAATTTACATCATATTTTATGAATAATTCTTCTTCACTATCTTCTTCCACAATATCTAAATCAAATCCCTCTATTATTAGGTAGTAGGATTCTATCTTGTAGATTATTCTATTTTCATGAAGCTTTTTAAGAATGTCAATCTTCCTTTTAACATCATCCCTTGGTAGTTCAACGACCAGCTCTTCTAGTCCATTTCTCAAAAAACTTTCACCAATCTCTCTCTAATATATTTGGTATATAAATCCATTCCTAATAATCAGTAGTGAGGTGTGTGAAACTGTTTGTTTTTACAGTAAACTATTTATGGTATAGCATCTTCTTTATTTAAGTAAGTGTTTAATGGGTTCATGGAGGTTTATGCTATGTATGATAAACAATTGATGTCATTGTTAAATGAAATTAAATTTATCAAATGTGAGAAATGTAACTCCCACTTAGAATTCTATAAACTCTACATTGAAGAATCAAAGATTTCAGAGGTAAATATATCACTCTTATGCTTTAAATGTGGATTGCAATATGAATATAAGTTTCTTGGTGCCGGTGTTTTTGGCCTTAAGGAAGTTAAAGAAATTAAGGCTTCATCTTGGGATGAACTCTTTAAATCTTTGGAAAGTTAAGGATGTTAAATTTAGATCAGTAATTCATGAATTTTTAATTTATTTAAGCTATTTGGCATTATACATAGTTTTTATTGATGGAAATATATTAATCCTTTACTTTCAAATATATTTT
>JAWBOZ010000040.1:0-7094 GCA_038825625.1 Methanomethylicia archaeon
ACTGGGGAATCTGAGAACTTATGGGTTAAAGCTACACAGCCAATGGCAAACATAAACGTAGATAAAGATGAATTTATAGTTGTTGGGGGACATCTAGAAGCTTGGGGTAAAACAGCCATATGTAATTCAAGTGGAAACGCAATGATGATAGAAATAGCGAAAAAATTCCATAAATTTAAGGGAAAGCTAAATAGAAATATTATAATTGGTTTCTGGGATGGACATGAAATAGCTGAAGCAGCTGGATCAGCATGGTTTGTAGACAATAATTGGGATGAACTAGATGAAAATTGCGTAGCCTATGTAAACATTGACAATCCAGGAATAATTGGGACAGAAATACCAACAGTTAGATGCTCACTTGAATTAAGGGATTTTGCCCTCGAAATAGTAAGGGAAGTTTGGGGTAGGGAGGGTGTTTGGAAACAACCATATATGGGTGGAGACGAATCCTTCCTTGGAATAGGAGTACCATACATATCATTCAGCACCGAATATACCAAGGAAAAAGTGTTAGAACTAAATTATGCAACTTTAAGCCCATGGATACATAGCGAAGCAGACACCATTGATAAAATAGATATAAAACTGTATGAAAAGCATATGGAATATTACACTAAACTAATATTCAGATTATGCAATTCACTAATAATACCATACAATCAAGAGGTAGTTGTAGAAAAATTACTAAAAGAATTAATGGAACACGAAAATAAATTAGAGACAAAAACAGGTATAAGTTTGAAGAAATGTATAGAAAAATCTGAAGAATTATTAAACTCTGTTAAAAGATTAGATGAAGAAAGGAAGAATGTAGAAGAATACTATGAGAGGAGAGGATTAAATGAAAAATTAAAGGAAAAAGTTGAATTAATGAATAAGGCATTAATAAGGGTTAGCCATGAATTATCAAATGTGATGATGACGGAAGCTGGAAGATACGATTATGATCCCTATGGATACCATTTAACTGGAAAACCAATACCAAGAATATATTCCTCCATCGAGAAAATAATGAACATAGATCCATCTACAAATGAATTCAAATTATTGGAAACAAAGATATTAAGAGATAGAAAAATGATTCTAGACTCAATAAACAATTCCATTAGATATTTAAAATTTACATTAAAATTAATTTCAAAGTGAAATCAATGAATAAGAAGAGTGTAAGGGAAGAAATCTGGAGATTAATGGAAGAAAGGAGAATAGCAAGATTCCCAGGAGCATATGGTAGAATACCAAACTTTATAGGGGCGGAAGAAGCTGCTGGAAAATTAATAAAAACAAGTGAATGGAAAAATGCAATGGTAGTTAAAATTAATCCAGACTCTCCTCAAATCCCTGTTAGAAGATATGTATTAAGTGAAGGTAAAAAGCTAATAATGCCCACACCAAGAATATCAAGCGGCTTCCTAATGTTAGACCCGGAAAAGATATATGAAAAGAACTATTCATATGCTTCCACAATTAAGGGAGCATTTAAATATGGAGTTGAAATAAAGCCAAGGGACCTGCCAAAAATAGATTTAGTTGTTTTGGGGAGTGTAGCAGTAAATCCTAATGGTGATAGAATAGGTAAGGGGGAGGGTTATTCAGAAATAGAGTGGGGATTAGCTATGGAATATGGAAAAGTAAGTGAAGAAACACCCGTAATAACCACAGTCCATGATATACAAATAGTAAATTACCATTTTAAAGTGGATCCGTATGATGTTCCAGTAGATATGATAATAACACCAACAAGGATAATAGAAACTAATAGAATTAGAGGTAAACCTAAGGGGATATATTGGGATTTAATTGATGAGAAGAAAATATTTAGCATACCAGTTCTCCGTGAATTGTGGGAAATTAGGAAATCTCTGAAATCCAAATAGTTCTTCCACCACAATAATCCTCCAAGAACTTGGAAGCCGCTTTAGCCGCATCATACAAATTTTTCATAGAGACACCTGGAACACCACAAGTGATTAATATAATACTCTTAGTGGAGAAAGTTATCTTCGATAATTCGGAATCTCTATGGGGATATAGACCAACAATCTTTTCATCATCAGCCAAAACCAGTTGCCTAGTAATAACTTTATATTCTCCCTCACCAATACCAATAAATTTCTCACCATTCCTAGACCATCTCAAAATAACTTTACCTAAAATCTTCTCAAAATCATATGCAGCAATAGAAACCATAAACAAGATAGATGCTAAATTAATGGAATCAACAGCAACATTTATTCTTGGGATAGGTTTACCTTGAAGAACCCTACGAATTAAAGCTTCAGCAGCAGGCCTCTGCTTAGTTGGATCAATACCAATACGCCAATAAAAGTCTCTATAAAATCTAATGTTCCCAAAATCTTTGAGAGAATCCAGAGAAAATTTATGTTTAAAATCTTCCTCAACCCTCCTAATATTAGAATCCAATAAATCATTATGACTATTAACATTAACATCAACCACCAAAGCTGCACTTAAATATAAATTCTGAAAAACAGCTTTAACTCCAGGATCTATATAAACATACATAAAATATGATTAAACTTAACAATCTAAATATATTTCGAAGACAAACGTTAAATAATTAACAACCATAAATATCATTCAAGGTGTGAAAATATGAGTGAAAAATATAGGTCTGAAGCATTATCATGGGTAGATAAGCTTAGTCAAGAAATAATTTCCATAAGCGAATACCTATATAAAAACCCGGAAATAGGAAGCGAGGAATACAAATCTTGTGAACTATTAACACGAACCCTGGAAAAACATGGATTTAAAGTGGAAAAAGAATTTTTAGGTATGAGAACAGCATTTAAAGCTTCATTTAAAGGTATGAGTGAAAAACCGAGAATAGCATTTCTAGCAGAATACGATGCGCTACCAGGTGTAGGACATGGATGCGGACATAACGTGATAGCTTCAACAGCTGTGGGAGCTGCAATAGCAATATCAAAGGTTCTACCAAAAATTAATGGAGAAGTAATGGTTATAGGAACTCCTGCAGAAGAAGGCATAGGAATCTATGCTGGCAGCAAAATAATAATGGTTGAGAAAGGAGTTTTCAATGATATAGATACAGTATTAATGATGCACCCCACCAGCGGTGGGAAAGCAGCCACAAGAACAGAAGCCCTCGCTGTACAAGGATTCAAAATAGTGTTTAGAGGTAGAACATCACATGCTGCAGCAAACCCTGAGCTTGGAATAAATGCATTAAATGCAGTAATGATAATGTTTAGGGGTATAGATGCATTAAGACAGCATATAAGGAAGGATGCAAGAATACATGGAATAATAGTTAAAGGTGGGGAAGCATCCAACGTTATACCAGATTATGCTGAAGCAAAGGTAAGTATAAGGGCGGCAGACCTGGAATATCTAAATGTATTGAGAGAAAAATTGTTCAACTGTATTAAGGGAGCTGCAATAATGACTGAAGCAAAATATGAAGTGGAAGAGGTAGGCCCATTATATAGGGAGAAGAGGATATACCATAGACTCGCAGATGTAGTGGATAAGAATCTATTAGAACAAGGATTCAAATTAATACCAATGGAAGATGTTCTAAAACGTGGACCAGTGGCATCAACAGATTTTGGGAATGTAACGCAAGTTGTTCCAGCCATATCAGCATCAATACCAATAACAGACGAAACCTTACCTGGACATTCAAGGGAAATGGCGAATGCAACCATGACCGATGAAGGAAAGAGAAGAACAATACTATCCACAAAGGTGCTAGTGGGAAGTGCTATAGATATATATCTGAATCCAAAAATCTTAGAAGAAATTAAAAGAGAATTTTAGTGGTGGAAAAATGATTATAAAGGGTATAAATGAAATACCATGGGAAAAAACAAATTATGGGAAACGAAAAACAATACTAAACTTAGACCTAGAAATGCCATTAATATTGAGGTATGTTGTTGTAGAGGGAGAGGTTGAAAAACATTCACATCCAAATGGAGAAGTAATATTTGTATTAAGGGGTGAGGGAATAATACAATTTAAAGAGGGGGAAAAACCAATAAAACCTGGAGACACAATAATAATACCACCAAATATAATTCAAGGTATAAAAAGGACAAGTAAAGAAGATTTAGAGATGATAGCAATATTACCAGAAAAGAAAACGTAAAATTAATATTTAACATAATAAGTTTTTCTCAAATAAAATGGTAGATTTAAATGCGGAAAAGAAACTATCCATCAATAGCTGAAATTGCAAGAGAAATGGTGATGCAACATCCAAGTATAATGGATTGTATAAAGAGGGATATAATAAATTACTCAGCATTATCCTCAGCAATGAAGGAGGACATAGAACAAAAATTACAGAAGAAGATTAGGGAAGAAGCGATAAAGGTGGCTTTAATAAGATTCTCTCAAGAAGTCACTGAGAAAGATAAAATATTAGAAGATAGAATAAATTGGCTTCTCAAAAATAGCACAGTAGAACTTAAAAGTGATATTGCTGTAATAACTGTAAAGCAAAATATAATCATTAAGAAAATAAATGAAATAATGAATATAGCTTCAAGATCAAGATTCTTTCAATTAACTCAAGGGACAAGAACATTTACAATAAGCTTTGATAAAAAGATCATGGGAGATATGCTGAAGGAAATAGGAGAGGAAAATGTTGAAAAATTTATAGATGAACAATCAGCCATAATCATAATAAGCCCAGTGGAAGTTATAGAAACTCCTGGATTTGTTTCATATATAACAACTCAATTGGCATGGAATAGTATAAACATAACCCAAATAATATCATGCCACGAAGATACAATACTAATATTATACAGGAAAGATGCTCAAAAAGCATATAACATAATTGAGGAAATGATAATGAAGCATAGATTAAATAGTAACAATATAAAATTAAAATGATACAAAGAATACACAAAATATAAAACAATAATATTCCTCAAAATGAAAAGACTTAAATGAAGGCCGTATTAGCATATTCAGGTGGACTAGACACAACAGTGCTACTAAAAATATTACAAGAAAAATATGGTGCAGAAGTCATAACATTAACACTAAATCTTGGACAAGAAAGGGATTATGAAGCCATAGAGGAAAGAGCATTAAAAGCTGGATCAATAAAACATTACAACATTGATGCAAGAGAAGAATTTGTGAAAAACTATGTTCTACCATCAATAAAGGCCAACGCCCTATATCAACAAAAATATCCAGTGTCAAGTGCACTTTCAAGACCACTCATAGCTGGAAAACTTGTGGAAATAGCTAAAAGGGAGGGAGCAGAAATGGTTGCACATGGATGTACAGGGAAAGGTAATGATCAAATAAGATTTGATGTAACCATAAAATCCCTAGATCCAGAGATAAAGATAATTGCACCAGTAAGAGAACTTGGATTAACAAGAGATTGGGAGATACAATACGCAATAAAGAATAACCTACCCATAAAGATAGATGAAAGCCCATATAGTATAGATGAAAATATATGGGGCAGAAGTATAGAATGTGGAATTCTAGAAGAACCATACGAAGAACCACCAGAAGAAGTATTCAAGATAGCTAGAAATCCAAAAGATGCACCAAACAATCCAGAAATAATAGAGATAAGCTTTGAAAATGGGGGGCCCATAGAATTAAATGGAGAGAAATTAGGCTTGAGAGAATTAATAATGAGGTTAAATGAGATTGGTGGAAAACATGGTGTAGGAAGAATCGATCACATAGAAGATAGAGTGATTGGATTAAAGTCTAGAGAAGTATATGAAGCACCAGCAGCCACAATAATATTAGAAGCACATAAAGACCTTGAGAAAATGACTCTTACAACCCAAGAACTCAAATTTAAAAGATTAGTTGATGATGAATGGACATACATGGTGTATGCAGGATTATGGATGAACCCACTTAGAGAAGCATTAGAAGCATTCATAAATGAGACGCAAAAAAGAGTTTGCGGAATAGTGAAAATAAAGTTATATAAAGGAAACATAATATGTGTTGGAAGAAGATCGAAATACAGCATATACAATAAAGAACTAGCAACCTACGAGTCTTGGAGCACATTCAACCAGAAAATGGCTGAAGGATTCATAGACATATGGGGGATGCAAACAATAATAGCTCACCAAAAATTAAAGGGGAAATGACAGAGGATGTATAGAAAAGCCCTCCTAGGAGAACAAGAAGAATGGATAATGAAATATGAAAGTTCCATGGAAGAAGATAAAGAAATAGCGAAAGAAGTCTTAAAAGCATTAAGAATACATGTTGAAGAATTAAAGGAACAGAAACTGATAGCCATGGAAAGTTATGGAAAGATAATTGAGGCAATAAATGCATTAGAAAGGGAACCAAACAGAATATTTGAAAATAAAGCTGAAGACATACATGAAGCAATAGAAATGCAATTATTTAAAATGCTTGGAGAAGAAGCAATGATAATAAGCTTAGGAAAAAGTAGGAATGATCACATAGCCACAGCCATAAGATTACATCTGAGAGATGAAATATCAGAAATAATATTGAACATAAAATCCTTGAGGAAGATACTGCTTCAAAAAGCTGAGAAAAATGTTGAAACAATAATGCCAGGCTTCACACATCTACAATCAGCACAGCCAACAACACTAGCACACTACCTACTATACATAGAAGAAGAAATGGAGGAATATCAAGAGGTATTAGAATATGTGAAAATGAAGATAGTTGATAAGTCTCCATTAGGTTCAGGAGCCATCATTGGAAGCATGGTAAACATTAATAGAGAAAGAATGGCTGAAAAGCTTGGAATGAAATCCCCAATAATAAATACCATGAAAGCTACTGGAAGTAGAAGCTTTATGATAATATCATCATCAATACTTACATCACTACAAATAACACTAAGTAGAATAGCAGAAGATCTAATTATATGGTCTACAAACCAATTCAATTACATTCAATTACCAGAAAAACATTTAGCCACAAGTAGCATAATGCCACATAAGAGAAATCCAGTAACAATGGAAATACTAAGAGCACAAGCAGGAGAGAACATTGGAGAAAATACAGCCATAATGACGATATTAAAGGGGTTACCATCAGGATATAGCCTAGATCTA
>JAWBOZ010000041.1:0-6837 GCA_038825625.1 Methanomethylicia archaeon
GAAACCAAACCTCCAGAGAAGATTAAGGGTATTATTGAAGCCATTGAAATATCTGAGAAAACTAAGGTTCCAGTTCAAATTTCACATATATCATATGGCTATGTAACATATCCACCTCCACCTGAAAGTTTAAGGAAGGCTATGGCTGAAGTAACCTTAGAATATGTTGATGAAGCATTAAAGAGGGGTGTGGATGTTACCTTTGATGTTATACCAAACGTTACTGGCGGAGTTTTCTCCATGCCAAAACTGATATCTCTACTATCACCATGGATTAGAGAATCTGGAAGCATTGAAAGACTCGTTGAGAATCTTAAATGTGAAGATTATAGAAGAGATATTAAAGAAGCTATCTATAATGGTAAATGGTATACAGTCAACCCAACATTAGAACCATATTGGATGGATAATATTGTTATTAGGAAATGTAGGAATATTGAATATATTGGTAAAAGTTTAGGTGAAATTTCAACATCTAAAAACATGGACCCGTTAGACATGCTAATGAATATCATAGTTGAAGATCCAGAAACACTCTATGAACCAAAACCCACTTACGCCAGTGAAGAAAGCTTAGAAATCTTCATAAAACATCCAAATGCCATGATAGGTGCAGATATATTCTCATTAGATTTCAGATGGGAAGCTAAAGTTCCACCATACTATCTACCACACCCAAACACTTATGGAGCATTCCCAAGATACATCAAACAATTTGTAAGGGAAAGGAAGACTCTAAGTTTAGAGGAAGCAATTAAAAAGATAACCTTTATGCCAGCTAAGAGAATGAAAATTGAAGATAGAGGAATATTAAAGGTTGGTGCATGGGCTGATATAACAATATTCGATTTAAATACCATAAGCGACCGTGGAACATATCTAGAACCAAGAATACCTCCAACAGGCATAGAATACATTATTGTAAATGGAGAAATTGCTGTGGAAAAAGGCAAACATACAGGAGCCTTAAGTGGAAAAGTTTTAAGGAAATCAAAAATTAAATAATCCTTCACCCTATTTTTCTAATATATCCAAAGTGTTTAAACATGAGGGATAACAAATTTAAAGATAAGAGATCTGAAAACTTCAGTAAATTCGCTAAAGGCGTTATGGAGAGATATGTTAAAGCTGGAAAATATACTCCTGAGGAAAAAGTTTTTGAAAATATTCTATTGAGATTAGGATTGGAGAAGGACAAGGATTTCCATCATAATTATAAATTTAAAAGTGATAAGGGTAGATATTTCTGGGTTGACTTCTTCCTCCCAAAATGGAATCTAATAATTGAAATTAATGGTAAAATATGGCATACATTCTTTAAGCAAGCTATGGAGAAAGATATGCGTAGAGATGCATGGCTGAAGAATATGGGTTTTGAAATCCTAAGGATAGATAGCGAAAAATTAAGGAATAACATTGAGGATATAAATGAGATTAAATCAATCCTCCACGAAAAACTTAAATTAACTTCCTAGGCTTTGGAAGTATCATAATCATCTCATCCGGACCCCCTACAGCAATATACTTATTCTCAAGATACAATTTACCCACAATGGCACACGTCACAGAATCAATCTCATGTGGAGTCAATGATTCACTATCTATCTCCCCCTCCAAATTAAATATCTCCTTCAACCCCAGTCTCAAACCATCCTTATCCCTCTTAACCCTAGGTAAACCCAATATATCCTGTGCCCCTCCAGGATAAGTCTCTATAACATTAAAACCCATATCAAACAATATTTTCCTAAGCTTAATACCCCTCATTGTAAGATTCCTCATCCACTTAAAATTCAATGGGAAAAACTTTATACCCATCTTCATCAATTCCCTATCACAAACCCTAACACAATACTTAGAATCCAAAGTCTTACCCCTAGGAAGTGACAATGGTGCATCAATAGCCACAACATCAGGCTTCTCCCCCAAAACAACACCTATAATCTCATCATCCCCATAAACAGTTAAAACCCTAACAAAACTACCCCTCAAAACACAAATACCAGTAGGCCTAGTCTCAACACCAGCCAAATCCACACCAACAACCACACCAACCTTCATCTATAATCAACCTACACATCATAATAGCAGCATTTATTACATTAATGCTTACTTTTAATGGTTAAATTCAGCTATAACAATTTTTATATCAATTTGGAATATTTATAGGTTTAAGGATCATAAACCGACGTGAACTGACCTATGAGATCAAGCATATTAAATTCAATTATTATGGTTGCATATTCATTATTCTAAGTTTTCTATTCCTACCTTATAATTCAGAAAGTGTGCTCAAACGTCACATTAATTGTGAACTTAAAAGAGAAAAATATTGAGGAAGGTTCCATGAAGCTATTATGAGGAATAACCTACAGAAATTTTCTCACAGGCTTCTCCATAGATTCATTTCTTAAAGCTTTATTTATGGTCGATATATATATGTTGATTTTGTTTTTGTTTATTTTGGTGGGTTTTAATGTTTATTAATAAATCTAGCTTAAAAACTATAATTATTACACTATTGTTTGTTATAGCATTGTTTGGCGGCGTTTACATTATTGCAATGGAGCTTCACAATAAACCCAGGACTATACATAACCACACTAGGAAAACACAACAACACATTATACTTTGGGGCAGGATCAATAAAACTACCACTAACATTAACAGGACCAATATTCACATCCACAACAATAAACCTACAACACAAAATAACAAAAACACAACAAAAAATAAAAACATCAACAATGGACATAAAACAACAAGCACCACCATGGGCAAAACTAATATACAGCGAGCAAAAAACAAAGAAGGAAACATTCCTCAAAGTAGTAACAGACCAAAACACAAAAGCAAGTTGTGGGTATTTAGCAGAGTATAATAAGGAGGTAGCATTCAAATGCACATTCTCAGTAACCCTAAAAGCTGATGACTCAATAGAAGTACCATGGAGCATAGGGGCAGAAATAAGTTGGGTAACATCACAAACTGAGAAGGCTCTTACTTTTGATGTTGATCAGAATAGTGTTGGATATGTTTCATGTCTTGTAGCTCTCAATTATGAATGTTGGGAGTATGAGGAACCTGCAGATGGAGGAGAACTATACCTAGAACACAGAACCTACGCACAATACTACTATCCAGACAGCCTACAAACAACAAAAGGAGAAGATGATATTGATGGCAACCAAATATTTCTGAAGAGTACTGTGGGAAAGGGATGGAATGAAGTTGCAACAATCATATACTTACATTCCCAAGTTAGTCAAGAGTTTCCCTTCCCCATTCTCACCTTCATTTTAGGCATCCAATTTTCAAAACTTCCAGCAACATTAAGAGTTCCAATAGACATAGATTTAGTGATCAAAGAAGCATATTCCATAAGTGCTGATGTAAGAGTTTACGGTGTGGAAGGAGTCACAATAAACATATACTACATCAAAGTCTACAGAACATTAAACGCCTACTATCAATTACCAGCATGGGCAATAATACTAAAAACATAAACCACAACACATTTATCCCCATTTTTGTTACTCCACCTTTAAGGTTAAATCTTTTAAATGTTTCCATTAAATATTTTATTTGGATTTTATGTTGAGTTTGTATGAGGTTGAGAGGAGATTTTTTGATTTGCTTGCTTCAACTTTTATGTATTTTAGGTCTATTGATCGTTGGGTTTTCAATAGTGGGGAAATTGTTCTCCCATTCTCTTGTAGGGTTTCCCCTGATACTGTTTTGAGGTTTAGTTGTGATTTTGAGAGGTCTAGTGGGCTGTCTTGGCTTTTTAGATTCGATATTTCTGGTTGTGGTTTGGTTTATGTGGATGGTTGTGTTTATCATGGTGTTGATGATGAGCATAAGTTAATACCCATTAGAAATAGTTTTAGGAGGGTGTTGTTGGAGGCTACTTCACGTAGATCTTTTGGTGAAAATCCCTCCATGTTTACGTTTTACTCATCTAGTTTAGCTGGGGTTTTATGGGATGAATTTAATTTTGCATTATCATTGATGGATTTATTGAATTATGTTCAGAGGAATTCTGAAATTATTCCATTACTTTCAAGTATGGCTGAATGCATTAAGCTTTCTCCAAGTATTCTTCAGATTTATGCTATGGCTAGATCCCTTTATGGCTATAATTTGATTGGAGGTTTGAGGGAGTACAGGAGGCTTAGATGGGATTACTCATATATTGCCTCAGTTTATGGCGATCGTGTTTTAGATGGTACTTTAAATGATCTCCCCATGCCAAGCATAAGTGAAGTCCGCAATACTATTAACGAGATTAAGTGTATATTAGATAAATTGGATGTTAATGTTGGTGTTGTTGGGAGTGTATTCTTGTTTGGTCATGCTCATATTGATACTGCTTGGCTCTGGCCTTACAGTGAGACTAAGAGGAAGATTGTTAGAACGTTTTCCACAATTACTCGTCTTTCAAATTTAGGTTATGATTTCACTTATGTTCAGAGTGGTGCTCAAAATTATAGGTGGCTTGAGGAATGCGATCCTAAACTTTTCGAGGATGTTAAGAAGCTTATTAATGATGGTAAATGGCTTCCAGTTGGTGGTATGTGGGTTGAATCCGATACTCAATTGGTGTGTGGGGAATCTCTTGCTAGACAATTCCTTTATGGTCAAAGATATTTCATGGATAAATTTGGGTTTAAATGTAGGGTTGGATGGCTTCCAGATACATTTGGTTTTTCAGCTCAGCTTCCACAATTAATGGTTAAAAGTGGTTTGGAAGTTTTCGTTACACATAAGGTTATGTGGAATGATACAAATAAATTCCCATATCACGCCTTTATATGGGAAGGTATTGATGGTTCAAATATAATTGTTCACATCCTACCATTAACTTACAATGGGCTTCTAACTGTGAATGAGATTCATGATTTGTGGGATAGATATATTGGTAAGGAACTTGCTCCAGCAGTTCATAGTTATGGTTATGGAGATGGCGGTGGTGGACCAACATTTACAATGTTTGAGAGAGTTAAATTGTTAAAGAAGATTCCATGGATACCTAAGCTTATAGAAGCTCCAAAACAAGATGAATACATAAAAGTTTTAAAGGATTCTTCAAGTAATTTTCCAAAGTGGTTTGGAGAGATATATAATGAATTTCATAGGGGTGTTTTTACAACTAACATTAGAATTAAGGATTTGATGTGGAAGGTTGAAAACGAAGTTTTATGGGCTGAAACTTTATACACGATAGCAAATTTAGTGGTTAAACTTAATTATCCAAGGGACGAATTAAATAATGCTTGGGAAGTAATTTTAAGAGCTCAATTCCATGATGTTCTACCTGGATCATGTAACTATGAAGCTTATAAAGAAGCTTATAATGAACTTGAAAATACCATTGAGAAACTTAAACTTCTATCAAACAATGCTTTAAAATCCATGTTTACATTTTCACAAAACAATAGTAATATCAATAATGTAATTATATTCAACAAATTGAATTGGAGCTGGAAAGCATTAGTGAAACTTCCAAAGAAATTCTTTAAACTTCCAAGCGGTGAAATTATTTTAACTCAAGAATTTGATGATGGTTATTATGCTCTTATTAAAGTTCCACCATTAGGCTACATTGTTTTAGAAGAATGTGATGAAATTTCATGTTCCAATGTTGGTGATAGTGTGGTTACTGCGTTTGAAGTTGATGATGGCATAATATTAGAAAATGAATATTTAAGAGTTAAAATAGGTTTTGATTGCAGTTTAAAATCAGTTTATGATAAAGAGTTTAATAGAGAACTCTTAACTGCTCCAAGTAATATTCTCAAACTTCATTTATGTAAACCTGGACGTTTTGATGCTTGGGATATAGATGAATCAACCATTATGGATCCTGGATTAAAACTTGAGGTTTCTGAGCCTCCTAAGATATGTGCTTCAGGTCCCATAATAGCTTCAGTCGGGTATAGTCTTAGACATGGTAAATCCATTGTTAGACAGGAGGTTAGGCTATATTGCGATTCTAGGTTAATTGAATTTAGAACTGTTGTTGATTGGATTGATAAAGGTTATTTATTAAAAACTTGGTTTAATACAAATGTTAATTCCGGTAAAGTATGTTTTGAAGTTCCCTTTGGAGTGGTGGAAAGATCAACTATTAAATCTAATTCCTTTGAGAAAGCTATGTTTGAAGTTCCTGCATTGAGATGGATGGATTTATCAGATGGTAAATATGGGTTTGCAATTATATCGCAAAGTAGACATGGATATAGTGTTGAAGGTTCTAGAGTAGGGTTAAGTATACTTAAATCTTCAATTATGCATAATCCATGGTCTGCTACTGGTTTAAATGAATTTAAATATTACATTTACCCACATTTTGGAGATTATCGTAGTGGTGAAGTCTATAAACGAGCTTATGAAGTTTGGAATAATGTAAAAACATTGACATTTAATGGTAATGTAGATATGTCACGAATCAATAGTTTCTTTGAAATTTACGGTGGTATACTGGAATCTATAAAACTAAGTGAAGATAATTCAAGCATTATTTTAAGAATTTATGAAATTGAAGGTAGAGAAGGTAAAATTAACTTAAAACTCCCATTGAAATTCAATATATATGAAACTGATATAATTGAGGAAAGTAGAAGGTTGATTGCTGAAAGAATTGATTCAATATCATTAGATATAAGACCCTTTGAAATAAAGACGTTATTGTTATTTAAATCTTGAATGCTCAAAATTGTTAATTGTGTGAATAATGGAGTGTAGAGGAAGAAGGTTAAGGAATTATTTTAATTTCATCAATAACTTTGAAGTCTTCATCAAAAGTTGCTATTGCATTTACCTCAAGTCTTTTTG
>JAWBOZ010000042.1:0-6828 GCA_038825625.1 Methanomethylicia archaeon
TTTGTACTCTCACATGCATGTATAACAGCTCCAGCAGCCATGAATAGTAAAGCTTTAAATATGGCATGACTTGTGAGATGGAATATGCCAGCCACAAAACCTGTGGAGAACTCCTCAGCTAAACCACCAGCTCCAAGACCAAGCATCATATAACCAATCTGGGAAATTGTGGAGTATGCTAAAACCTTCTTTAACTCTCTACTAACCATGGCCTGCGTAGCTGCTAGGAAAGCTGTAAATGCACCTATCCAAGCCACTGTTAAGAAGAAGCTTCCACGAGCCTGTAATATTATGGATTCAATGGCGAAACCATGAACATGCTCAGCAGCTAAATTGAAGCCACCATAAATTATTGGAAACATTCTAGCAACAAGGTATACACCAGCTTTAACCATTGTGGCTGCATGTATGAGAGCTGAAACAGATGTTGGTCCAGCCATGGCCTCTGGAAGCCACTCATGAAGTGGGAATTGAGCTGATTTACCAATGGGACCGCCAAACAATAGCAATGTTACTGGAATAATTAAACCCATCTTAGCAAGTTCAATTATCCATTCATAATTGGTCTGGAGATCTAGGAAATTGAATGTTCTTGAAACCATGAATATTATGAAGGCGGCGATCATTAGGGATATATCGCCAATCTTTGTGGTTATGAAAGCCTTCATACCAGCATGTGATGGACGAACATCACCTATCCAACGCTTCCTCTCATCACCATAATAGAAGCCAATCAATTGATAACTACATAAACCAACACCCTCCCAACCAAAAAGCATCTGCAAAATATTGTCAGACATAACCAGTAGAAGCATATTACCAATAAAGAAGTTCATGAAGAACCAATATCTAGTTAAACCCTCCTCACCATGCATATAACCCAAACTATAAACCATAATTAGAAAGGATATCCAAGCAACAACAACACCCATTAAAGCGCTGAGTGGATCTAACAATACACCAACATCCAAAGATAAACCTGGAATAAAAAACCAGTTTAAACGCCAATCGATGGGAACATGAACATAACCCATACCGGGAACATACATACCGCCAGAAGAAACGTAAGAGAAGTTTAAGGTAGCCATTAATGCTGCCAGAAATGAACATAAAACAGCAAAATAGTCACGAACCCTCTCACCGAAACGTGCAACTAACGGTGTGAGAATGGCGCCCAAAATTGGAATAATCCAAACAAGCCAAGGTGAATAATTAAGCATACATCACACCTCAAAGGCTTATATTATGTTAAAACAACCTAAATGAATTATAAATGAAATATATAAAAAATTAACGACAAATTTATGAAGACTTAAACATTCAACAACAATATTAACAATATATAAATGATCACATAATACTTAGTAATGAAGGGATATGGCTGAAGGAGTGTTTGTAGAGCCAACGGAAAAAGTTTTAAAAGCATTAAAAACTGCTATGGAAACTCTGGGTAAAGAGGGATTAATAAAGGAAATCAATGTGAGTGAAATGGAATTAAATAGATGGTTGAATGGTGAGGAATGGATACCGCTCAAAACATTATATGAAATTTGCAAAATAAACTCAAAATATAATAAACCATACAATACATTATCCAACGTAATAGAAAAAGCAACAGTCATCTCAAAAGGGAGAAAGGAGGAGAAAACCATTGAGGAAAAAGTGGAGATTGAGGAGGGGGGGAAGGAGGATTTTGAGAAGAAACTTGATGAAGAGAGGGGAAGAATATTTAGGTTCATGATAATTAGAAGTACAATGTTGCTATCATTAATGATACCACTAATCATATTGGGATACATTATTGGCAAGGGTATAAGTGAATTCTATGCCGGCATAGGAATGGTTCTGGGAATAGTAATATGGCTATTAATAATAACCACATACATAATTCTAAAACCAATTAAATATAGGTAATAAAATGAAAACCTATAAATTCCATAACAGATAAATACAGTATGAAATTACGTTGAAAACTGTAGGTTGATGAATGTGCTCGGAGCGTTGAGATATGGATTCATAAATACAAAGATTAGGGGGATGAAGAGAGAATACATAACCATGGAACAATACAATAAGATAATAGAAGCCCCATACCAAGATTTAGTAAAAATATTGATGGAAACAGTATATGGGGAAGCCTTAAGAGAATTTAATGAGACACCAACACCCATAGAAATAGAGAAGGCACTACTAAAATCATTAACAAAATCATACATCAAAGTTTTAAAATGGCTTCCCACACAAGCCATGAAGGTAATAGCACTACACATGATGAAATATGAAATAGAAAATATAAAGAGCATGTTAAGACTGAAAACATTAAATGCATCAATAGAAAGATTAAAGGAACATATAACACCCATACCATTAGGATTAAAAATTGAAGATTACGTGAAGATTTATGAAGAAGCAAAAAGTGTGGAAGAAGCTATAAGAAAACTCATTGAGGTTGAAGTACCAATACCCATTGAGGAAATAATTGAAAGAGAAATTACGGATATAACATTAATTGAAGCATACATAGATAAAGCAATATATAAAGCAATATTTAATGAAGCAAAGAAGCTTGATGGGAAAAGCTCAAAGAGTATAAGAGAATTACTGGGATTGGAAGTCGACTTAACAAATATAAAGAATGTGTTAAGGGCAAAGAAGCTAAAACTCGATTGGAATGAGACTGAAGAAAATATGATAACACCAACATATAAAATAGGGTTACAAACATTGAAAAGGGCTTTTGAAAAGGATAATATTGAGGAAGCATTAAGGGAAGCCATGGGAAAACATTACAAAGAACTATTAAAACAAAGCATAGAAGCCTTATCCAAAGCAGGGTTAGAAACCCTAGAAAAATTCTTCAACAAAGAAATATACAGAAACTATCAAAGAGTTTGGAAAGGCGGATTTCAACATGACCTATCACCAACACTAGCATACCTAACAAGAAAGTGGATTGAAGTCAAAAATATAAAGGTAATAGCATATGGAAAGAACTTTGGACTGCAAAAGCAAAAAATAATTGAAGAATTAATAATAACATAAATTAATCGAAAACCCTTTTAGCCACACTTTTACTCTTAGCCCTCGAAGAATCAATCCTAGACTTAATACCATTCCTCGAAGAATCAATCCTAGACTTAATACCATTCCTCGAAGAATCAATCCTAGACTTATAACCCTCAACTCTAGACTTATAACTCAAGAATCTATTTTTGAACCCTCTAAAACCGCCAGTCAACCTAGAATATAAACTGGTATGCCAAGATCTAAGCTCCCGTATAGAAATAATATAGGATTTAGAATAAAGTATTGGAGGGGCAGCTACCTTACTGGATAAGTATATCCTTAAAAAGCCAAATCCACGGGAAAAGCCACTCATAACCCTATAAAGATAATATTTAAAAGTTGAAAACTTAGAGGGTTTAGCCTTCAAAATATAACTACTTTTATCCAGTAGACTATATATTTCCGTTAAACTTTCTTCAGGTTTAAAACCGGATTCATGTATACGTTTACTAGTATTCTTCATGGAATTTTCTAATCTTACACGAACTCCAGTTTTAACTTCATTTATAGCTTTAACACCTTCTTTAAAATTTACATTTGTCTCCAAAAGGTCTATTTTAGATTTAAGAAGGAAACGTTTATAACGTCTTTTAGTGGATTTAAGCTTATCCTTTAGGACTTCAAGCTCCTTTTCAGCATTCATCACTATCTATACTCCAAAGCTTATATTGTACCTATCAACATTATGGAAATCAATAATCCATAAATTGCTAAAGCTTCCGCTAAGACTACTGCTAAAAGAGTTTTTGTAACAATTTCAGGTTTTTCAACTCCAGCTCCAGCCATGGCAGATCCTGTATATGCAATGGCTATTGAAGCCATCAAACCACATGCGGCCATGGTCAATCCAGCTGTGAGGGCCTTCATGGCAGCCTCATATGAAGCAAGTACGACACCCAATTTTCCTATCAACATTATTGATGTTAGTAATCCATAGATTCCTATAGCTTCTGCTAAGACTACTGCTAAGAGAAGTTTTGTAACTATTTCTGGACGTTCAGTTCCAGCTCCAGCCATAGATATCCCTGCAGTTATAATTCCATATGCTGCACCAGATATTGGTACACAACTTGCAAGTAGAACGCCGAGAAGACCCGTTATGACTTGATCCATAAATTATACCTCCACTAAACCATTATTACGGTTATAAGAATTATTTATAAATGTTATTGATTTATTGAATTCCGATAGGTTTATATTCCCTTCCACCTCCACGGAAGTATTTGAATCCAAATTCAACCCATGTTAATCTTAATACATGTGTGAATGATACTAATCCTTCAAGAGCCATTACAAGGGTTATTGTACCTATGGCTAATACTATGTATCCAGCTGCTCCTAATGCGGGAATTGCTGAGGAAAGTAATTGACTTAACATTCCATGTGATAATGATAATGCAAGTATACGTCCATATGAAACTGTGTGGGATAGTGAACTTATTGCTGCTTCAAATGTGTGTGCAAAACCATCTATTGGTCCCTCAGTTAACATCATTCCCACAAGCATTAAGACTATGGGTAGGATCACCAGTGGTATTGTTAGTGACCCAGACATCCATTTCCCAATATCAAACTTATATACAAATAATCCAAGATACATTGCACCTAGATAGAACCATAACCAACACGCTGAACCGAAGAATGCCTTCTTATACTCCCCTTCAACAATATCATTTATTACACTCAATGTTAAACCTATGCTTATATGTATTATTCCAACCATTAATGAAAGTTTAAACATTTTCATAGGCTCCTCCAATGGGCTGAATGCATGACCTATACCTGGAATATGTTCGAGTATAAACTCTAATGGTGGATCATGCATATGGAAACCGAAGAATTCACCAAACATTAAACCACCGAATATTGCTGCAATACCACACAATATGAAGAGCTCAGCCCCTGAAAGAATTAAGTTAACCATTTCACCACCAGAAACCCCCTTACGTTTAATAAAATATGCAAACACTCCAAACAATGCTAGAAGTAAGCCGTGACCCACATCAGCAAAGGCAAGCCCAAAGATTATTGGGAAAGTTATACTAACGATTAATGTTGGGTTAACTTCATGTGTAGATGGAATATCATAAGTTTTTATTAGGGATTCGAAGGGTTTAAAGAATTTAGGGGATTTTGAAAGGAATGGTGGATGATCATGCTCATCTGGAGGTGAAACTGAAATGACAACGGAATTATTTGTAGCTTTATTTACAGTTTCAATAACTTCGTTAACTCTACCTTCAGGGACCCATCCAAAAAGATATGAGAAGAAATTGCTGTGGAAGACGTTTTCATCTTGATATAAAACCTTTTCAAGCATGTATTTTGCTTCCAACAATAGTGAATCATAGTTTGGGAAAACCTCAAACAATTTCTGTTTAAGATCCACTTCACCCTCCCCCTCACCACTCTTAATCAACTGTAAAAGCTCCCCAACCTTCGATTCAAGCATGTTTAATTTGCTTTCAAGATCTTCAAGGTAACTTCTATCCACACGTTGAAGCTGTGGAGTGAAGCTTAAACCTTCCAAACCAACAATTTTCATTAAATTTAAAACCTTATCAAATAAACCTTTAAACTTAATATTCTCCGGATGCAGCCTATTTAGAGATTTTATGTCAACAGTCTCTTCAGTCTTTCTTTCCTCGATACATTTTACAAATTCTTCATCATTCCACCATTCATCTAAATGTAGTGCATGTATATTCATTAAAGCAAATTTAACATCATAATAATAGTGTTTGGGGAGGACCATGCGAATCTTATACATTAACTCCGGCTTCATGACGCTTGACATACAGCACCACTCCAATCAACATTAAACTTCGTTAAATTTGTTATTAATGTTTATTAATTAAATTTATCATTTCAAAAGATTGTTTAAAATGATGATAATATTCTTGTAATGTATAGTATTCTCTGCATGGTGAAGTGTGCCGCTAATTCAGCTATTTGAGATAGTGGTTGAGGCCAAACGCCAAGGACTATGCATAATATGGATAATGCTATTAATGAAGCCAATATTAGTGGTGAAGTCTCCTCAGCCTTCATAACACTTTCAATGGGCTTCCTAAATAAAACCTGTATTACACGAACATAATATACCACACCCACAGCACTATTCAACAATCCTATAACTGTTAGTATGTATGCTTTAGCATCAATAGCTGCTGCAAAAATCAGATACTTACTTATAAATCCATTTAAGAATGGCATACCAGCAAGTGATAATAGGGCTATGGCAAAGGATACCCCAGTAATAGGCATCCTCCTACCGGCACCAACAAGTTCATCAAGATTCCTAGTGCCCAAGGCATGTAGGAGGGAACCTGCGCAGAGAAATGCAAGCCCCTTCATTAATGCATGATTGAAGAAGTGAACTATCCCAGCCATTAATCCAAATTCTGTTCCCAGCGATAAAGCTAATACTAAATATCCTATCTGAGCTATACTGGAATATGCCAATAAACGTTTAATATCCCTCTGAACCAAAGCCAAAACATTACCCACAGTCATAGTCAATACTGATAGAAATGCAAGTATGAACCTATAATCAACTATGGATGGATTAAAGATTAAATATGATGATCTTATTATTGCATATACCCCAGTCTTTATAACTACACCTGAAAGCATAGCACTTATTGGGCTTGGAGCTGCTGGATGAGCGTCTGGAAGCCATGAATGGAATGGCACTATGGCTGCTTTAACACCAAACCCAACGATCAGTAATAGGAAGACTATGTATAGGAGTATTGATGG
>JAWBOZ010000043.1:0-6722 GCA_038825625.1 Methanomethylicia archaeon
CATGGATATAAATGGTGAAATAGCGGCTAAGGGAGAAGTGAATATGGAATTAATGAAATATATGATGAAGCATTCATATCTAAAGATGAAGCCTCCAAAAACCACTGGGAGAGAGGATTTTGGAGAAACATATGTGAACAAGATATTGAGGGAAGCCCATAAAATGAAGATAACTTGGGAAGATATAATAGCAACAGCCACATACTACACAGCTAAGACAATAAGTGAAAGCTATGAAAAATACCTACCAGAAAAACCAGATGAAATGGTAATTGGTGGGGGAGGAAGCAGAAATAAAACCTTAATAAAAATGTTAATGGAACAAAATCCAAATATGAAAATAAGCCTACATGAAGATTATGGTATACCAGCACAAGCGAAAGAGCCATTAGTAATGGTTATATTGGCCAATGAAACCATAAATGGAAACCCAAACAATATACCAACAGCCACAGGGGCAAAATGTAGGGTGATTATGGGTAAGATTATTCCACCATAAATATTACCTAAAAGTAATATTTATATATTACCTAAAAGTAATTACTTATAGGTAATATTGGGGGTGAGGAGTATTGGAACTTAAAATACAATTAGTGAGGGATGGAGAAGTCATATGGGAACTCCCCATAACATCAAAAACATATGCCACAATAGATGATGTTTGGAATAGATGTGAAGAGATTGCAGAGATCTTTGAAGCGTTAAGTCATGAAACCAGAATAAAAATGTTAATGAAACTAATGGAGGAGTATCCAGAACCGGTAAGTTTCGCAGAGATAATGAGGGAATTCGATTTAAACCCAAAGATAGTTTGGGAGAACATTAGAAAGTTAAGTGTTATTGGAATACTTGAGAAGAGTGATAGGGGGAGATATCAATGTTCCAAAAATGGAAGAATACTCTTCACAACATTAGCCCTCACCCTAACAAAAATAATGGAATTATTAAATGAATTGGAGGTGATGTAATGTTTCATGAAGACTTCATGAATTATTGGAGAAGATTAATGGAACAAATGGAGAAGGAGATGCAAAAATTATTAGAGGAACAAGAGGAGGGTAGGGAAGGATTTAGGGAGGAGGAGCTACCAGATGGTAGTAGAATAAAGATTTGGGGACCGTACATATATGGTTATAGCATAACAGTAGGGCCCAATGGAGAAATAAAGAAGAGAGAATTTGGAAATGTGAAATCTAGGAGATATATTGAGGAGACAAGTGAACCTGAACCACTCATAGACATAATTGATGGTGAAGATGAATACAAAATAATCATGGAGATGCCTGGAGTAGATGAAGAAGATATAGAGATAAAGGTTTCTGAGGGAAAGCTGACCATAAATGCTAAATCATCATACAAGAATTACCACAAAGAATTAGATTTACCTAAAAATGTAAATACAAAAGATATTAAAAAGAGGTATAAGAATGGTGTACTGGAAATAGGCTTGAGGAAGAGGATCAATGATCCAAATGTGATTTAAACATAAACTGACCTCTACAAATCCCAATCATTAAATTTAATTATTGGATTGCCATGGTAAAATTAGTTGATTTCAATGTGCAATCTATTTGAAGCTTTAGAGAGAATTGGTAGAATCAGAAGGACTGGCTGGATCATGGCTAAAATCCCCAACGACATTGCAGAAAGCATAGCTGAACACACATTAAAAACCATACTCATTACAATGATGATTTGTAAAGAAGCAAAATGCAATGAGGAGAAAAGTGTTAAGATGGCATTAACACACGACCTCCCAGAAGCTCTAATTTCAGATATACCGAAACCTATAAAGGAAAAGATCAATTCAAAAGATATTCAACAAATAAGTTTGAGCGCATTTAAAGAGATTATTAATGATGAAGAATTAATTCAAATTTACATGGAATATTTAGAAGGTGAAAGTCTGGAGGCTAGAATTGTAGATTTAGCAGACAACATTGCCACATACATTCAATCCATAAATTATAGGAAGCAATATGGCATAATGACTGAACATTTGAAGAGGATAGAGGAGCATACAAGAGTTAGCGTATATGAAAAAGCTAAAGGATTGAGTTTAAACATTGATGAAATTATGAAAAAACTTATAGGTAAATAAGGATAACTATAGAGAGATGGTTCATGAAACATTCATTTAAAGTTGGAGCAAGCTTCGGATTAACATCAGGAGTAATCACCACACTAGGACTTATTGTTGGTTTACACTCTGGAACACACTCAAAAATAGCTGTCATAGGTGGAATATTAACCATAGCCATTGCAGACGCATTTTCAGATGCCCTTGGAATACACATATCTGAAGAATCGGAGAAAGCACACACCACAAGAGAAATATGGTTTTCCACAGCTACAACATTCATATTTAAATTTATTGTTGCAACAACCTTTATGGCACCAATACTAATTATAGATGATTTAACAAGTTCAATAATAGCCAGTGTAGCTTGGGGAATGATACTACTGGCTACATTTAGTTATTTAATGTGCATGAAGGAAAAGGATTATTGGAAGGTAATATTTGAACATGTAACAATAGCAATAATAGTGGTGGTAATATCACATATAGTTGGAGACTACATATCCATAATATTCCAATATGAATGAAAATATATTCTCCTAAAAATATGAAATGAATGGTGGAAAAATGAGTGAATATATAGTCATACTAGTTACAACGCCAAACATTAATGAAGCTGAAAAAATAGTGAACACACTATTGGAAGAGAAGATGATAGCATGCGCAAACATAATTAGCGGATTAAAATCAAAATTCTGGTGGAAGAATAAGATTGAAGAAACGGAGGAAACATTAATAATAATTAAAACTGAAAAGAGATTATTCAATGAAATAAATGAGAAGATCAAGCAATTACATAGCTACACTGTGCCGGAAATAATTGCAATACCAATAGTTTATGGAAATAAAGCATACCTAGAATGGATTAGTGAATGTTTAAAAGGGTAGAGACCTCAAAATCAGGAAGATTATTAATGGTATATCAGAAATATAGGGATGGATAATATTGAAGGTCAAATTGGACTTACATGTACACACACCATATTCAGATGGTAATGGAAGCATACTGGAAATCATATACGAAGCCTATAGAAGGGGGATGAATGGAATAGCCATAACAGACCACTATACAACAATGGGATTTGAAGAAGCAGAAAAATACGCTGAAAGGTTTGGTTTAATAGTGATCCCAGGAGTGGAATTGAGAACTGATGCAGGACATATAATAGCATTGGGAGTGAGATGGAATCTAGATTATGAAGCAAAATTAAGCTATAAGGAAGCATTAAAACTAATTAGGGGTATTGGTGGAGTATCGATAATAGCCCACCCAGCAACACATATGAGGAAAAGTGGGGAATGGCTTAAAAATAAGCCAGACGCTATAGAAGTTTTAAACTCAAGCTACCCATTCAAGTTCATGATAAATAAGAGTTTGAATATTGCGGAAAAATTAATGATCCCAATGACTGCTGGAAGCGATGCACATAATCCATCGTGTGTAGGAAACGCATACACAGAAATAGAAGTGGATGATTTAAATGTGGAGAAGATTCTAAACGCATTAAAAAGTGGGAGAACAAGAATTTTCGGAAAACTATCACCACTCAAAAATAGAATGAAAATCGGAATAAAACTTCTGGGAGTAATAGTATAATTTGATTAAATTCACAATAAACGTTAAAATTTAAAGGGTTAAACAAGATAGCAACATTATTAAGCATCTCTTTGGTCTCCCATGATATATTCTTAATGGAAATATGAAATTCATGCTATAGGGGAAAATACATAAACATAAATGGTAATGTATATGTGTGGAAACCATATTAAAATGTGTTGAATGCGGGAAAAGATACAATTATGACATAAGGTTAAAGTTATGTGAAAATTGTGGAAGTGGATTAACCATTGAAGTAAAGGATTTGGATATGTTTGAATATTATAGTGATGCAAAGGGGTTATGGAAATTTTCAAAAATACTGCCAGAAGTAAATGAGGAAGCAAAGATTTCTTTAGGGGAAGGGAATACGCATCTACATAAAGGTCAAAGGGTTGGGAGAGAATTAAATGTAGAATTATGGTTTAAGGATGAAACAACTGAACCTACAGGATCATATCTGGATAGGTCTTCAGCACTTTTCATATCAAAAATCCTTAGCCTAGGATTTAAGGAGGTAAATGTATATTCCATGGGAAATCTTGGAGCATCATTATCAGCATATGCTGCTAGAGCAGGTATAAAGTCTAGGGTATATATTAATTTTGAAATTGATGTTGGAAAGCTGTATCAAATGATATCTTATGGGTCTGAGGTAAAAGTGAATAAGCAAAGCAATGGTTTTAAGAGGATTGATGGGATATATGCAATAGAATATGACCCTCTAATAAATGAAGCTAAGAAGACTATAGCATGGGAAATAATGTTGCAAATGATGGAAGCACCAGAATACATAATATTGCCCATGGGTGAGGGGGGATTAGCATACCACACATATAAAGCGTTAATGGAAATGGAAAGATTCAATATGATTAGGAAAAGAAGACCTAGGATAATTGGTGTACAACCCAGTGGATGTGCACCAATAGTGAAAGCTTTTGAAAGGGGATGGAACCATATAGAGGTGGAGGAATCTAAAACAAGCATATTTGATTTAAATGTTCCAAATCCAAAATATGGTAAAGCAGCATTAAAAGCTATAAGGGAAACTAGGGGATTGGCAGTATCCATTGAAGAAAGTGAAGCTAGGAAGGCATTGATTGAATTGGCTAGAAATGAGGGAATATTAACTGAGCCGGCTGCAAGCTTAACTATTGCAGCATTGAAAAAGCTGTTAAATATGGGGGAGATAGAGTGGGGGAGTAGAATTGTATGTGTACTGACTGGAAGCGGATTGAAGGATCCAAGAATACTGAGGGAAATTGCAATATTAAGTCCAGAAATTGGAGGAATAGTTAAAGATTTTAGTGGGAGATATATTGGGGATACAAAATTGGCTATAATGAAGATATTATTAGATAGAGAAATGTATGGATACCAGATATGGAAGGAGCTGAAGGATAAATATGGAATAAGGTTGAGGATACCGACACTATACCAACACCTCTCAGAATTAGTGGGAGAGGGCTATATAAGGAAGATGAAGATGGAAAAAATTCTTGGGAGGAGGAGAGAATATTATATATTAACGGAGAAGGGGAAGAAATTGGTGTAGATTATTTTGGGAAACGTAAAATACTCTTTAAAGCTCTCTCTAAAGGTTTATACATTATTAATGCCAAGATAAGCGATATGAGGGCTTGACCAAAGAAATCCCTAATTAAGGATATTATTGCAGGCCCATAACCCTTAATAAATATGTTAACATAGAAGTATGTGAAAGCCATGGAGAATCCTGCAATAAGTGATAAGATGACTTTAACTGGAATACTTCTACCATAAGATAAACCTGAAATCAACCCTTCAGCACCATGAGCCAAAATTGAAACATACCATCTTGGATAGGCTAAATAGAAGTCTGCAGCCAAACTCCCTATAATACCAGTGAGCATGGCAATTTTAGGCCCAAAGAGGAAGGCTGATAGGAAAGTTATAGTGTCACCAATATGTGTATAACCTCCAGTGGGGGATGGAAATATAGCTCCCACAAAAGCTGTTAGGAATGCTTGGAGAGCACTTAGAATTGCAGTTATAGATATTTCTAAAGCTGAGAGGAGAGGCCCCCCAAAAATAGGCTTGGGAGTTTTAAGAATAATGTATACACCTGATACTAAGGATAGAATAAAACCTAACGATAAGGTTGAAATTTCAATTCCAATTTTAAAACCATAAAGGTTTGGTGAAAATATTGCTATTAAACTCACTATTGATGATGAAAATATGCAAAATCCAGCGAAATTAGTTTTAGAGAATGAGGTTAATGAAAAGATCAATGTAAATGCAGCTAGTATAGCGTATAAGCTTATAAAGGATTTAGCTGGTTCAGGCACACTTAAAACTTCCATTGGGAAAGCCAGTTTTAAAGATGCAAAAACATTGAAGGTGACATAGATGCATGTTGAGAAGGAGATTAATCCACCTAAAATCCCAATATATTTAAAGGCTTTAGTCCACTGCATAAATATCATATTTTTATATATTGAAACAATATAAAGGTTAGCCTATATATAGGCTATATTTAGGATGTGCTTAACAGTTCTCTCCACAGCCTCAATACTACTGTACTTAGGTTTCCAAGAAGTTTTGGAAGAAAGTTTTGAAATGTCTAAAAGCATGATCTTCACATCCCCAGGCCATCCGCGACCATCAAAGGTAATGGGCTTATAAACATATTGAACCCCGCTCAACCCCATATTTGAAACAATTATGTTGGCAATATCTTTAACAGTAATTTGATCCATGGAACCAACATTATAAACTTCAAATGGGCAATTATCAGAAATAAACTTATCAAAAGCTTTGATGGAAGCATCTAGAGCATCCTCAATGTGTAGATAGCTTTTTGTTTGAGTACCATCTCCAAGAATCTCTAAGCAGTATGGGTTGAGTTTAAGTTTATTGATAAAATCTATTATAACACCATGATTTGTTCTTGGACCAACAATATTTGCATACCTGAGTATTAGTGAGTTTAAACCATAAAGTTTGGAATAAGTTTGGCATAAAACTTCACATGCAGCTTTTGTTGCACCATAAATACTAATA
>JAWBOZ010000044.1:0-6620 GCA_038825625.1 Methanomethylicia archaeon
GAGGTTAATTATTAAGAGAAATTGGTGCTCCAACAATAATGGATGTTATATCAGGATTCTTGAAAAAGCATAAGAATTAAATTTTAATCCATCAACATTTTTTTAAATGATGATTTATGGTTGAAAATCGCATAATATTAATTGTTGCTGACGGTATGGGTGATAGATTAATACCTGAACTAAACCATAAAACCCCACTTGAGGTTGCCAATAAACCAAACATTGATTCTCTGGCTAGATCTGGATTGACTGGGATTATTGATGTAATTGGTGTTGGTATACCTCCAGGTAGTGCTCCCGCAAATTTAGCTTTATTAGGTTATGATCCATATAATTGTTATTCTGGTAGAGGTGCTTTTGAAGCTCTTGGCATAGGGTTAAACCTAATGCATGGTGATATTGCTTTTAGGGCTAATTTTGCTACAGTAAATGATGACTTCATCGTTTTAGATAGGAGAGCTGGCAGATATCTATCTGAAGGTGATATTCTAGCTGAAGAAATTAATAAAATTAAAATTGAATTAGCACCTGACATCTCCATAGTTTTTAAACGTGGCGTTGAACATAGAGGAGCCTTAATACTTAGAGGACCAAACTTATCTAAAGATGTTAGCGACACAGATCCTGAAAAGGAAAATTTAAAAGTATTGGAATCAAAACCCTTATCCAATGATTCGGCAGCTTTACGGACTGCAAAAATATTGAATGAATTTACTATTAAGAGTTATAATGTTCTATCCTCCCACCCAGCAAATTTAGCTAGATTGAAGAGGGGGGATAAGCCGGCAAATATTATACTATGTAGAGGTGCTGGAACCTTACCAAATATACAACCATTTAATGAACGTTATGGTTTGAGGGGTGTATGTATTGCTGGTGTTCCATTGATTAAGGGTGTTGCGAAAGCTGTTGGTTTAGATGTTATTGAAGTTGAAGGTGCCACTGGAGGTTTAAACAGTGATTTAATGGCTAAGGCTGAAGCTGCCATTAAATCTGCTGAAAATTATGATTTTATCTTTGTTCATGTTAAGG
This sequence comes from Methanomethylicia archaeon, assembly GCA_038825625.1. Classification (GTDB taxonomy): domain Archaea; phylum Thermoproteota; class Methanomethylicia; order Culexarchaeales; family Culexarchaeaceae; genus JAWBOZ01. The sequence goes on from JAWBOZ010000044.1 coordinate 1,033, forward strand.
GTACAGATACTGCTAGTCATGATGGTTTATTACATGAGAAAATAAGGATGATTGAGAGTATTGATCGTATGGTTGGTAAGATTATTGATGGGTTGAGTAGATATGATATTTACATGGCAATAACTGCAGATCATTGTACGCCCATAAACGTTAGGGATCATATTGGTGACCCTGTTCCAGTATTGGTTTATGGCAAAGATATTGTTCCAGATTATGTAGAGAATTATAATGAGCGAGACTGTTTGAAGGGTGGCATTGGACGTATTAGAGGTTTAGATTTAATGCCTTTATTGTTGAATTATTCTTTGAAGGCTAAGAAGTATGGTGAATAATTAATATTCTTTTGGGCAAACCTTATTTAGCCAGCATTCATCACATATTTTTATCTCTCTTTGATAACACCATCTTTCAGCTATAGCCCTTGTAACCATCATTTTTGATGGTTCTTCAGGGAATAGCACTTCACTTATGGTTTTATACACTTTAAATCCTAAGGATTCATACTCTAATGTCTCAATTCTCTTATCTGTTAATCCTAAACTTAGTATTACTTCTGATACTCCATGGTCTAGAGGGGCATATATGTTTGACCTACTCTTTATTTCCCATAAGTTTAAAACAATCATTGAGAGGTATAGAAACATGTTTAAAACATGTTGTTCCCCTATTGGTAAGCATAGTATTGATGTTTTTATGTGTTCTATGGCTGTGCTATGATCTTCGCTTCTTGTCATCAATAATGTTCCATAGTGTTGTGATTTTATTCTATATAATTTGTCTGGTAAATCCTTTGATACGTTGTATATCATATGCCTTTTTAGTTCATTGGCTAGTGTTGTGAGTTCAAAGTTTTTAAGGTTTCTTAATCCTTGTGCTAGATATGATGATGATTTTATTATCCTCTCTATTTCCATCCTATTTATATTGCCCATTTCAATGCATTCATCCTTTATTGCATAGTATATTAAGTCTTCATCAAGGTAGTCTTCAAATCTCATTATAGTCCCCTTAAATCTCCTAAACTCCTTTGTTGGTGTTTCACCTTTAGCCCTTAGTTTCCAATTATATTTGTCAAATATTGAGTACATGAATATATCCATTAATGTGTTTTTCAAATTATTCAGTTGTATTTTCGCTTGATTCATTAATTTTCTATAGTGGTTCTTTACAATGTCATTTTTACTGTTTATTTCTGTCTTCAAGTCTTCAAGAAGTTTCCCCTCAATTTTTGTTGAAAATTTTGTTAAATATTCATTCCACATCTTCATTTCTTCTCTTCTCACTTCTAATCCTCCCTTCACATATATCATAGAACCAGCACTTCTTTCCCATATAGCCATAACATTTATGTGGTTTTGTACACCATTCTCTCCCCACGATCCAAAGTAGTGATATTTTTGCTTTATCCTCTGGGAATAGCTCCTCAGCTATCCTGTTTATTGCTATTGTAGCTCTTTTCGGATCCTTCCATAGATCCTTTAATGTTAGGTTGCTTAACCCGAGGTTTATGTATGTTTTTACAGTATTCCAATCTATTGGTGATTCCATGTATCTCCTTGCTTCACTCCATATATTATATACCCATGTTGTGTAATATAGGTATAGTGTTGATATCTTTGAACCTATTGATGGGAAACATTCAAGTGAGAGTTTAAATGATTCCAACAGTTTTTCCATGCTTTCTTCATTCATCATATAATTCCTTAATAGTAGGCCTAGCTTTTTAGCTGTGGTTGTCCCTGAAAGTGTGGGTGCTATTTCGAAAAGTGTATATTCAATTAGGCTTTTTGCAAATTTTCTAAATTCATTCATTGGATTTTTTTGTAATAGGAATCTTGTGTATAATGTTATGCTTTTTGCAATTTCCTCCTTCTTTCTTCTAGCAACTCCACTAAGAGCTTTACTTTTAAATAATGCTCTCCTAACGTTTTCCAGTTCAACGTATCTGTTCATATTGTCAAGGGTTCCCATTCCATCTATAATTCCAATGTATTCTGTTCTTGGATCGTATTCGACAGCCCAAAAGAACTGTTCTAATAATGCATAGATGAATAATCCTAGAAGTATTCTTGTTGGCGGTGAATTCCTCCTTATCCCTATTTCCTCAAATCTTGATATAATACTTTCTCTGGCATCCTCCTCTCTTTCCTCTATTAGTTTCTTCACCCTCATCCTTTTCTCAATTATTTTCTCAACTTCTTCTTTGACCCTTTCTTCATCGATCATTTTTGACATACTCATTAATCTTAGAATTTTTATTAGTTTATCTAAGTCTTCACTCCTCCTATCTTGGAAATTCCATCTTTCACTTTTAATGTATTCATTTAAAATCTTCCTTACTGCTTCAATATTCTCCGGTTTTATCGTTATTATTGTTTCAATTACTGAAATCATTTCTTCATTTGTTTCACTCCACTCCTTCGTTGCTCTCTCCACGAATACTTCCATAAGCCCCTCAATACCATTTCTCACTGCTTTAATTGTATTCTTACCTCCAATATTTACTAATGCAAGTAATGTCTTTCCTGAAGCTTCTAAACTGGCTTCTTGATTTAATCTTGATCTTGGCCATAAACCATCATCTCTCTGACTATTTAATATGTATTCTGCACTTTTATTCATCCATTCCTCCCATATCTTCGTTGAAGCTATTGATTTCAAAACTTGGGATGTAACAATTATTTCTCCAGGATTATCTTCATAATCTTCCTCCTCTCTCCACTCCCCACTCTCCAATTGTTTATTATTTAGGAATTTAATGGCTTTACTAACTTTCTCACCATTTAACCCTATTTTTGAAGATACTTCTAGAAATCTCGCTGTCTCAATTATTCCTGATCTCCTTCCCTTAACCCATTCATGTGGGAATCCTCCATCCTCATTTTGCAGATCTAATAGTCTATCTATATAATTTTTCATATGCTTCTTCGATATTCTAAGCAAATTTAATAGCTCTATTTTATCTATCCACTCCCCCCATTCCATTATGTATCTCGCAGCTTTCAGTTGGAATTCTTCTATCATTTGTAATCACTTTCTACCATTTTGATTAGTGTAAAATTTTCTCAACTCTTATATATTTATTTTTCCATGATTGCACAGTAACTCTTATTAATTGTTTTATATTATTTGTTTTTGCGGTGAATGATGTTGGCTATTAGGGTTAAACCTGATGGTGTTTTAGGACTTAAGGTTAAGATCTTGGGTCACCTTTTTGCTGAAGTTGTTAGGGCTGATAGATGTTCATTTTGTGGTGCGTGTATTGGTGTATGTCCAGTTAAAGCTATTGATGTTAAGGATGAAAAACCCAATATTGTAAGTAGATGTATTGGTTGCGGTTTTTGTTATGCTCAATGCCCTCACACATCATTTAACGTTGAAAATGTTTCCTCAAAAATGTTTCCAAAAAGTTTTAAGCATGATGTTTTAGGGTATGTTAAATCTGTTTATGCTGTTAGATCAATGGATAATGAGGTTTTGAATTATGCTCAAGATGGTGGTTTTGTTTCCACAATATTGATATATGCATTGGAGTCTGGTTTAATTGATTGCGCTGTGGTTTCTGGAGTTGATCCTTTAGAGCCGTTTAAGCCTATGGCTAAATTGGCATTTGACCGTAGGGATGTATTAAATTGTGCTGGTTCTAAATATACTGCAAGTCCGAATCTCATTGCTTTATCAAAGGCTATAGATGAATTTGATGTGGAGAATGTTGGTTTTGTTGGTGTGGGTTGTCATATTACTGCTCTTAGGAAGATGCAGTATCATGATTATGGTGCATTAAAATATGGGCTTCCGGTAAGATTTGCCATAGGATTATTCTGTTCTAAAACCTTCTATTATTCATTATTATTTAAGGATTTCCTAGCTAAGAGGGGGGTGGAACTTAATAGAATAACTAAAACTGAAATTTCCGGTGGGAAATTCTCAGTTAAATCTGGTGGTGAAAATCTATTTTCTGTTAGTGTAAAGGAGATAGAACCCTATGGACGTAAATCTTGTAATTATTGTGGAGATTTCACAGCTGAGTTGGCTGATATCTCTGTGGGAAATCTTGATTCCCCAAGTGGCTGGAATACCATTATTGTTAGAAGTGAATTCGGTGCTAAATTGGTCGGGGATTGTGTAAATAAGGGTTATTTAGAGATGAAGAATATGAACTTAGATGATCTAAAGATGACCATTAGAATTGCCGGCAACAAGAAGAAGAGTGCTATTGAAGCGGTAAGGGGATCTTCAACTTCTTAACAAGCTCCTTATACCTATTTCTAACAGTTACCTCCGTTACCTTTGCTGCATGAGCTATCTCCTTTTGTGTCCTCCTCTCATTCTCCAATAATGCTGCAATATATATTGCTGCTGCCGCTAATCCGGCTGGATCTTTACCTGCAGTTATGGCCATACCCTTAGCCTTCCTAACTATTTCTGTGGCTTTACTTTGTATACTGCCACCAAGATTTAATTCGCTTGCAATTCTTGGTATGAATGTTTCTGCATCTGCCAATGGTATTCTCACTCCAATTTCCTTAAGTATCAGTCTGTAACATCTAGCAACATCCTTTCTTCCAGATCTGTTATATTTTGCTATTTCCTCCAATGTTCTCGGTAATTTCTGCGTTCTACAAGCAGCATATATACTTGCAGCCATAACAGCTTCTATACTTCTACCCCTAACAAGGCCTCTACCAACAGCTTTCCTATATATTACGGCAGCCTCTTCCTTTATGCTCTTCGGGAGGCTTAATTGTGCACTTATTCTATCAAGTTCACTCATGGCTTGTGCTAGATTCCTGTCTATTGAGCTGTGAACTCTGGTTCTTATTTGCCACTTCCTCCATCTGATTACATCTATCCTCCTTTTAGGCTCAAGCTTCTTACCCATGGCATCTTTATCTCTCCAATCAATTACTGTTGATAAACCTTTATCATGTACTGTTAGTGTTGTTGGAGATCCAACCCTACTCCTCTTTTGCCTCTCCTCAGGTGTAAATGCTCTCCATTCAGGTCCCGTATCCACCATTTTCTCACTTATAACTAATCCGCAATTTGTGCATACAATTTCTCCACGCTCATAATTCCTTATTAAATGAGTGCTTCCACATTCTGGACACTTCTCTATAATTGGTAATGGGGCTTCCTCCTCATTATCCACTTTAACACTCATATCGCGTTCACCGCTGTCTGATAAGTTTAAATTACACATGTAATCACGATCTAGGAGTCAGAAATAAGTGTTTAAAAAGTCTCATATATAAATATTTCGCTTATATTAAGTTTTCCATATTTATCTTTGAGATTAAGCATGAATAAATAAGCATCATTCCATTATACATGTAAGAGTAAACTTTTATTATTCATTTGTCACTAAATTTATCTTGAAGCCGGGTGGTGTAGCGGCCAAGCATGGCGGGCTTTGGCCCCGTCGACGGGAGTTCGAATCTCCCCCCGGCTACCAATAAACTTTAAAACTATTTCTTCATAATTATTTGTATGAATTTAACAAGTATTCCATCGCCTGATGAGTTCATGGGATTTAAAATTGGAGAAGATAGGAAGCTTGCTAATTGGAATCAAATAGTCAATTACTT
>JAWBOZ010000045.1:0-6356 GCA_038825625.1 Methanomethylicia archaeon
AATAATCATGTTTAAACCTGTACCAGAACCTGTTTGAAAAACTTGAATTTTTAAATTTTTAGAATTTTTTTCTATTTCATTGATAGCTGAAATTATACCGGTATATATATCATCAGAAATATTTCCTAGGTCATGATTTGCTATTGCTGCAGCCTTTTTAATATTTATTACTGATTCTATTATTGTTTTTTGAAAAAATACATCGGTTTGTAAAAAATAATTTTTCGATTTTTTTGCATATTTCATAACTTAATAATTTTAGAAAACTGATTTAAATTTTGCCTTTGAATAATTTTTTTATATATATTAATTCTAAATAATTAAATTTTTTAAATTCAAAATAATTTCATTAAAAAAAACAAATTTTTAAAATAAAAAATTTTATAATAGAAAAATATTTTTATTATATATAAATTCAAAGGTGAAAAAATGCCTGATAAAGATGTGAAAACAATAAAAGATTTAATTTATTATCAATATGCAAAAATTATAGCCAAAAGAACCTTTAACATTGAGGATGGAACAAAAGTTAAAAAATTACATTATGGATTCATTAAAAAACATTTGAAAAATTAAAAAATGGGAATATGTTTTGGTCCGATATTAATAGAGAGGATTGGCAATTTGTAGAATCTGAAAAGAAATGCATATATTGTGGGTCTAAAATAGAACTTTCAAAGGAACATATTGTTCCTAAATCTTTAAAAATTAAGCCTGAATGTTCTTCCTGTGATAATATACATGGTATACATAATCAGATTTGGGCTTGTAAAAAGTGCAATTTATTGAAAAGAACAAAAGGACTTTATGAATTTTATAAAGAAAAATACCCATATAATGAAAAATTTTATGATATCATTCCACCACTATTAGAAAAGAAATATTTAAAAGTAATTTCCAAATGTCATGTATGTGCAGGAAAATTTGAAAGTAAAGATTTAGATGGAGATGGAAAATTAACCGTATTAGATATTGATTTTATAATTCATAAATTCATAAAATAATTACTTTTTTAAAAGAATGAAAAAGTATTAACATGTTAACATAAATTTTTATTTTTCTTTTATATTTCCTTTGTATATGGATTATGAAGCTTTAAAAAAGCTTAGAAAATGGAAAACAATGGTTGTTTCTGCCCATAACGAACCTTGGTCAATTAAGGTATACTATGCATTACATAATGGTTTTATATTCTTAATTGAAAAAAATGGAAAATTTTTTAATAATATCATTAAGGATAATAGAGTATCCTTTACCATTGACAGGGATAAACCTGATTATTTCATTCAGGGAATTGGAATTATTGAAATATTAGGAGATCCAAAGGATCTCCATGAAGAACGTGCAACATTACTTTATAAAATCCCTCAGGATGCACTTTTTGTAAAGTCTGGGCATACTGTTATGGTAAGATTGATACCTGAGATTATTAGAATAACAGATATGAGAAATGAGCCAAAAAAATATAATCTCGATTTTAATATTTCTGATTTGAATCAAGGAAAAAAATTCCCATATTTAAGAGCCCTTAGACCTTGGTCTTTTCAACAAAGTGTTACATCATTGATCTTTGGTGCAATTCTTGCTACAACAATTAATTTTTATTTTTTAATATTATCATTAATTGGTCTCATTTTAATACATGGTGCTTATAATGCATTAAGTGATTATTTTGATTATATGTATGGTGTAGATAAATCAAATACAATGGGTTCAGGAGGCTCAAGGGTATTGGTAGATAATATTTTAAGCCCAAAAAAGGATTTATTTTATATAATAATTCTTATTATAATAAGTGCAATTATTGGTCTTTATTTATTAATATTAAAACCTATAATTTGGCCTTTTATTGTCCTAGCAATTATTACAGGACTTCTTTATGGTATTCCTAAAATTGGATGGAAATGGCAAGCATTGGGCGATTTTGCTGTTTTTTTGGCCTTTGGCCCAGGTATATTTCTTGGATCATATGTGCTTCAGGGAGGAACAATAAGGATCAGCGAAATTTTAATATCTATTTCATTAGGCTTTATAATAGTTGCAATACTTCATGCAAACAATTGGAGGGATATGGAGGATGATAGAATATCAAATGTTAAAACTGTTGCAATTATTCTAGGAGAAAGGGGATCCATGATATATTATATATTTTTAATTTGGATATCATTTCCATTATTCTTGTTAGCAGTCTATTATAATCCAAATTTCTTCCCTATCCTTGGTTCATTCTTAACAATCCCTTGGGCTATAAAATTAACTAAGATAGCATTAAATAAAAGGAACTGGAATAGGAATTTACTTGATATTAAAACTGCCAGTTTTACCGCCCTACATTTGTACTTTTCTGTTGGATTTTTAATTGTATATATGTTGGTGATTAAATTTTTATGAAATTTAATAAATTTTTAGATGTTATAAAATCTATGAAATTTTTTTTATATTTCACATCCATAGCCCCTGTATTATTGGCATTTTTTATAGACAAATTAAATAATTTATTAATTTTTACATTGTTATTACTATTAGTTATATCAGCCCAATTAATGATGAACATATCTATGGATATATTAGATTTTAAAAATAATGTTAAGGTAAGAAATGAAAATACTTTTTTCCCAATTGGTCCTTATTCTATTGCAATTTCGAATTTTAAATTAAAGAATTTAGAAATTGTATTGGCATTATCTATTTTATTTGTTATATTGGATGGATTAATTATTTTAATTCTAACAAAGGAATATATATTAATATTCTTTGGGATATTTGCAATATTTCTTTCCATTTTGTACATTATTCCACCCATATCACTTTACAGAAGAGGTTTTGGTGAAATTTCTACCTTTTTTAATTTTGGCCCTCTACCACTAATAGGATCTCTTCTTGCATTTCATTATCAAATTAATATACAATATTTTATAATTTCTGTTTTTCTAGGATTTTTTGCATCAGCAATAAGATATTTGCATCATATTCCTGAGGATGATCCAAATTCTTTTCGTGTTAAAAATTTTAAATTAATATACTCATTAATTATTGTTTTAGGAATACTGTTACCAATATTATTTGGATTTTTATTATTAATTATTTTAATTGTTCCTGTCATTTGGCACATTATAAGATTACCAGAAGATATTGAAAGCATTTCTCAAAAAACTTATCAAATTGTTTTGTTACATATTTTAGGAACATTGTTAATAATTATTCAACTCTATATATAATCGCTATTGAATATCAAATTAATTCCTATTAATTATGGAAATTACTTATAAAATAAATTTTTTATAATTTTCTTATTTCCTTTATGAAATCCAATCTTGATATAAATTTACCATCTTTTTCAATAATCAATTCATTCCCGAAAATATCAAAAATATTTTCACCATTTATTTCAAAGAGATTGCTCTTATAAAGATCGCTAATTTCAAGTATTTTTATTCCGTTGAACGAATATTTCATCAATGATCCAAGAGTACCCGGTTCTGGAGATATTACAATCCAAACATTCTTTGAATAATTACCGGCCTTTTTATAATCCATTTCATATCCATTGTTTTTATAAAGTTTAATATTGAATGATTCATCAACAATTGCAGGCATACATAATATGCGAAATAATTTTTCTACAAATTTGTTAAATGTAACAAAAATAATTTTTTTATTTTTCCAGTCTATAAGATGGTTGATTATTTTACCTGGTGATTTTAAATCACCATATTCAGCCTCTATGTAAAATTCCAAATTTTCTTTTCTCACTATTAAATCTGGTTCATTCTTCCAAAGTCTAGAAAAGTATATTTCAAAACCCAATGCTTTAAAATATTCCGCAGATCTTTTTACTAAATAATTATGATAGATTGTTTCACTACCATTTAAATTTAGTTTCAACATATTTCTTATACCCTTTTCAGTAATTCTGTAAAATCCATCTTTATATATTAAATAACCATTTAATAGAAGTGTTCTTAACGATGCTTCTAATGTTGTTACATCCTTATTGAATATTTCTGTGTATTCTCTCAAAATAATTGAAAAATTAGTTGATAAGCCCCTTTCAATCATTGAATATATCATGGATAACAAATTCTCAGGAATTATATCTATAATAGATCCAAATTTTATGTAGGAATCATTTATTGTTTGTTCATCATAATATGTCTCCTTGTTTTTTATATTGTAAATATTTAGTTCCCCATTTTTCATCAAAAAATATTGTTCAGGTAATGAAATCAGTGTTCTTTCAATCTTTTCATAATCGTATGAAAATTTTTTGGCTAATTTTGAAGCATCTTCTGGAGATACTCTAAAAGCAGCAATCCATGAAACATTTCCCATTATTGAATCATAGAGATCTCTGTTAAGCTGATTAACATATTGCGCTGCTATTATTATCCTTAATTGAAATTTTCTTGATTCACTAAAAAGTGAGGGAAGTAAATAGGGTGAAAAATCCTTAATTTCATCAATTATAAGTGTAATTTTGCCCAATTTTTTAGATACAATAGCATTCATTATCATTGCCAAAACAGCAGATCCTGCCATTCTTGAGATAAATTCACCTAGTTCTGGTTTTGCTAAGTAAAAATCCAATATTTTTCCATCAAATTTATCTCTAAAAAATGAAAATGAAGTATTTTTACTTGCAAGGAAAATCCTAAGAAAATAATTTTCCACCACAGGCAAAATTTTATTTATAGTACTTTGAATATAATCAATATAATTTCTTCCTTTTATTATAGGAAAAATCCTATTATCTTCACTAATGTTTTTATATATCAATGCATCAACAACATCAGTAAGTGTAACATTATCCCCTTTTCTAATTATTTCTGGTATAATTGAAGAGAAAATTGTCTCTAATCTTGGCCCCCATGTACCTTGGGAATAGTCTAAGTCCATTGAAAAAAGGAGTTTTAATGTTTCAGTAATTGTAGTAATGCTAAGTTCATTTTTTTCTCTACCAAGGTCCATTAAATTCATTTTTATCGCATAATTTTTACCATTTATTTCCCTTAATAAAGGTGAAATGAATATTGTTTTATCTTTAAATATCAAACTTTTTGAAAGATCTCCATGAGGATCAAGAATTATTAATGTTTCATTTTTTTCAGTGATTTTTTTAGCAATATAATAGAGTAATGACGTTTTTCCAGCACCTGTCTTTCCAAATATTGCCCCATGCCCATCTGGAATATTTTCAAGATTTTTGATTTCAAAAAAATTGTATGGTATTTTTACCATGGTTTTCTCCTCCCATTATAACTTATAGGATAATGGATAAAATAGGAAATTTCCTTAACACTCATTATTATCTTTTTTCCTTTTCTTATTAATGCCTGGCCTGTTGTTAAGTCCATTGCCATTGATGCAATTCCAAAATCACTTGTATATATTTTTACTTTATAAAGGGGAAGTGTTATTTTTTCAATAATTGCATTAGCAATAATTTTTTCTCTATAACCTAAATTTCTCTTATTCCTAAGAATGTGAATTATAAATTTACTAAATCTTATATTTTTTCTTTCAATTTTTATCATGAAGAATCCCTTTTTATTCTGTTCAATAAAATTTGAAATAAATGATGCAATATCTATACCAGGGTCTAAGGGAAAAATATAACTTCTCTTGAAAAATAGTTCATAACCATAGGGTATCAAATCTCTGTATTCTTCATATTTAACAGGATAAATATTCATAAAATTATTCAGAAATGTATGGAAATTCTCATCATTGGAATCAAAGCAAACTTTTAAACTTGAATCATAAAAGATAAAAAAGGAAAGTTTTTTAATTGTGGAAATTACATTTTCTATCTCCCTTTTCTTTTTAAAAAAGTTAACATATTTTAGATCATGATCTGGAATTGCTAGAATCATATATATCACCTATAGCCCAATATTATTTTCTCTATTTTTTCTGGCGTCTCATGAATTATGTTCTCTTCTCTTTTACCAAATCCCATTAAACTATTACTTTTATTATAGGTTTTAATTTTTAAAATCTCCAAATATATAATCGTCTTTGAAATTCTGAAAAATCTTTTATTATTTTGCCATAGATCACGAATATAGATCAATCTTAAACTTTTAAATCTATTTTGTGAAAATCTGTCTGTTAAAGATATTTTTTTAATATATTTTTTTGGATATAAATCCATTGGAAAATTTCTATAATTTATTGAAACAATAGAACTATTTTCACTTTCCTTAGTTAAATGATTAAAAATTAAGTGTCTAATCTTTATAACGATTTCAGGTTTTTTAGAAAGATCTTTGATAATACTTAGAATTTTTTCATTTATCTTTTTTGCTTTTTTTATTATCTCCCTTTTACCGCATAAAGAAAAAAGAGGGGACATC
>JAWBOZ010000046.1:0-6236 GCA_038825625.1 Methanomethylicia archaeon
TATTAGTATATCATGCAATACCCTATCACTTACACCTCTACCTTCAATATCCTCTAAAAACCTTTTAAGCTTACCCCACTCTACAACTTCCTGTGCCAAAGCTCTTAGAATTACAATATATCTACTTCTACTAACTCTAAATCTAAGGAAGTTTTCAATTTCCAATTTAGCAAGTTCAATAGCATCATCCCAAATATCCCTATAACTTCTTCCACCAAAACACTTTGAATATCCATAATATGTAAGCCACCCTATAATACCATTAAACATATTTACAACTTCTTCAATTTCACTTTTAGGAGGTTCAACACCATATTCTTCAAAACCCTTAATTAAGAAATCTATAGCCTCCTCTCTCCTCATCCTCCTAGTTTTAACTTCAAAGTATGCTCTCCCAAAGAGGGGTGCCTTTGGATCCTTTAAAAAGCCATAGAGTACTCCCATTTCAGAGCCAGATATTATAAAGGAGAGATTTCTAAGATGGTCATATGCATATGCCATGGCATTCTGAAGGATTCTACCAACAATGCCGAAAGCATTTTGAATTTCATCAAAAACCACTACAATCTTTGAATTATGTTCATAAGCTGCATCATTAAGTAGTGTGAAAAGCTCCGTTAAAAGAGGTCTATCCCTACCCCAACTCAACTCAACATTAAAACCTGATATACTAACCCCCCTCACGATCCTCAAAAGCTTCAATATAGTTTCCTGAAAACTCTTCCACCTAGACCCCCAAGCCAACAATTCTGATACCCCATTAGATATAAAGCTATACAAATCCCTTCTAGAACCAGTTGCACTCCTCAAATCAACATACATATAGGGAACACTACAATCCTCAAGAACTGACAGTACCAATGAAGTTTTACCAGTCCTCCTCAAACCAGAAACTAGAATTAAAGGTTGCCCAATGGCATTTCTAAGCCTATGAAATTCATCATCAAAATCATAAATATCCTTCTTCAAACGTTTAGGTCTGGGATCAAAAAGCACTTTCACACCGAAAGTAACTTTCATACTGAAAATTTAAATCCCTTTCTATTCTATGAAAAGAACGCTTATATACTTTTATCACCACTGTGATGAATGATCTATGTAATCTAAATTAGTAAAGAAGGTGATGACCCCATAGTTACATTAAATTTTTAGAACTCCACTCCCCCTATATCCACCATGTTTAAGCATAATTAATGCTTTATTTGCTTCCTCCAATCCAAATATGTTTACTTCGGGTTTAATGGGTATTTCAGCAGCTACCCTCAAGAATTCTTCAATATCCCTCCTAGTAATATTTGCAACACTTTTAACCTCCTTCTCACCCCATAGATGAATGGTGTAATCTAGCTCTGGGATGGGTGTTTCCTTCCTTATCAAATTTATAACTAGTCTTCCACCCTTCTCCAAATTCCTTAAAGCCTCCTTAACTGGTAATCCCACTGGAGTTGTATCTATAGCGCAATTCAACTTCTTTGGAGGTACATCACCAGTTTGACCAATCCAATCTGCCCCAAACTTTTCAGCCAATCTACTTGGTTCATCACCCCTAACTTTGGTGAATACATAAACCTTTGAGTTTGGGTATAGATATCTTATTATTTGATGTACAATGTGGGCTGAAGAGCCATAACCATACAATCCTATAATATCATTATCACGTATCCCAGTGAGTTTTAAAGATCTATAACCTATAGCTCCACCACAAAGTAGTGGTGCAGCTTCAAAATCACTAAAAACTTCAGGTATTGGATATGAGAAATCCTCATATGCAATCATATATTCAGCATATCCACCATCAACATCACATCCAGTACCTATAAACCCATAACATAAATTCTCATCACCCCTCCTACAAAAGTAACATTCACCACATGCATGATATATCCATCCAATCCCAACCCTATCACCAACATCATATTTTGTGGCTCCTGGGCCAAGTTCAACCACTCTACCAACAACTTGATGTCCAAGAATTACAGGTATTCTACATTTCAATCTACCCTCAATTTCATCAAGTTCAGTCCTACAAATACCACACGCATAAACCCTTATGAGGACCTGTTTAAATCCAGGTTTAGGTGTGGATACTTCTTCAAGTTTTAAAGGTTCCTCCTCCACTCGCGCTATTCTATCAAGAATCATTGCCTTCATTTCAATCTAAATTAGTATAACTCTGAATAATATTTAATAATTAGTTTAAAATGGAATCGCAGAATATTGGTGCATTATTTATTGATTTTTATTATTCCTTGATCCATATACCATTCAATAGTTTCCCTTAACCCCTCCCTTAAATTGTATTTGGGTGTGTAGCCTAATTCTCTACGTGCCTTCTCAATACTATATGCCCTATGCTTGGTGACGGCATCCACAAGCATTCTCCTTAATAGGAAGTTATTCCCTCCCCTCAGCTTATCATATGCTTCTGTGAATGTTAATAGAATTTTTGCTATACTTGGAGGTATAGAGTATTTTGGGGGTTCCATATCTAGAATTTCTGATAATATATTGTAGACTTCCTTATATGTATATGCCCTTTCTTCAGATAGAATGTATGTTTCTTTAAAGGCTATTTGCCCCTTCTCTAGGGCTAGTGTAAAGCCTCTAGCCACATCATCCACATGTGCAAATTGGACCAATGCGTTTCCATCACCTATCATCAGTTTAGAGAGTATTCCCCCCTTTGCCACGCTAGTTATAAACCAGTATGATACATCATTTATATTTCCAGGTCCATACAATCCACTAGGCCTTATAATCGTGTATTCCAAACCTAAATTCCCAAGCTTCATAATGGCTTTTTCAGCTTCAAGTTTTGATCTTCCATACTCAAATTGGGGGTTTGGCGTAGTTTCCTCATTTCCTGGTGGTTTTTCAACTGGGCCTATGGCTTCTGTGGAACTACAGTAAATAAACCTTTTAATTCCACTTTTAAGTGCTGCTTCTGCCAGCAGTCTTGTTCCCTCCACATTTATCCTTTTATAAAGTTCCTTCCTTCCAGTGAAGGTGTAGTATGCTGCTAAATGTATGATGGCATCCATCCCTTTGAGAATTGTTGAGAAGTTTTCAGGTTTTAATAGGTCCATATGAACTGTTTCAATATTCATATCTGCAAGTTTCCTCTCTTTCCCAGGGGTTCTAATTGTCCCTCTTACATTGTATCCTCTCTCCATAAGCCTTTTAATTACGTATCCTCCTAGAAAGCCTGAAGCTCCTGTAACCAAGACTTTCATGGGATCTCTACACCAGACTTCCTCAACTCATCTAATAATTTGTTTGTTCTGATATATAGTGGGTATGTGAAGTATTTTGGTAGGAATTCTCCGTCGAAGGGTTCCATTGGGGTTCTTATTAGTGATTCCCCTAGAGGTACAAATCTATATACCCTATAATTCATCAGCATCTTTAAAATATTCTTCATATCCCCCTCATTTATGGCTGTGGCAATGGTTTGAAAACCATCTAACCCAATTTTAACTATTGATTCTGAAAGTTTTTTGAACACCTTTTTAAGCATATCCATATCCTTAACAACCACTACTTCAATAAATCTCCTCCTAGAGTGGAATTCTATCCCTTCTGATAAATGTATGTCTCCTTTAAATGTGTCTATGGCTATTGTCCATGGATTATTTGGATTCATAGAGTAAAGTACATATTTCCCCTCAAATTCAAGCATTTTGCGGTTAATTAAGAGCTTGTATAATCTTGATTCCCCAGCATTTGTGGGGAATTTTTCACCCAACTTATTTAATTCTTCTCCAACCATTTTAGCGAATATCTTTGCTTCTTCAAAGTTTCCAAGAAATATTGTGAAGGTTGGTGAACTACATAATTGCTGGTCGTAGAGGATTATTTCTCTAGCCATATCCCTAACCACATCCATATTAACCATTTTTACATCAATAATTGCAATTCCTGTTAATGGACCATTAATTATTACCTTTGGTTTATTTGGATTTTGAGAAGCTAAATTGAGTATTTTGGATCTTCCAGGTTCCCCTCCCCAATAGTTTATGGCTGATATATGTGATCTTGTGAGAAGATACTCCATTAGATCGCTATTATGCCCCATATATGTTATAATTAGTGCACGGGAAATCTTTAATGCATCCTCAAAACCAATTTCAATCATCCTCTTCAAAATACTCATTATGGATGTTATGATCCTATAGTTTGTTATGGATGGTCGAAGTATGGTGAAATTTCCTGAGGCAAGTGAAATTATTGTGGGTAGTAATGTTGGTATAATGCTATTTCCAGGGGAAATTATAAGTATGGAGCCGAGAGGTCTATTCCAAACATACTCTCCATTACCAATTTGGTAGGGTTCATCAATACTCTTATATCCACCTATCAACCCCTTTTCAAACATTACCTTTATTGAGTTTGTATCCAAGACTTTTCCCACAAAATCTAGATCCAACTCCACATTCCTCCTACTGTAACCAGTTGCCCTTTCCATTTCCATTATGAATTCCTCATATTTTCCACAAGCTTTTTCCTCCGTCCATATTTTACCCATTTCTCCAATAATGGAAACTCTCTTCTCAAAACCTATACTCAATAATTCTCCCACAATCTCCCCTGAATTATTCAAAAGATTTTCCATGGAGCTTAATGTAGGCTCCAAGTAGCCCTCCTTAGTCCTATAAAATTCCAATCCACCAGGAATATAAAGAGGGGATATATTATTGATGTTTAGCGCCACTGATCATCAGCTCCTCCAAAGTTCCTCCACAAGCACGTTGTAGATCCCAGCCCTCCTCCTTACTAAGCCTCCTAACATAAACATATTCCTTTCCATAATACCTATTAGACTCATGATACCTCATTATATCCCCTGGTAAGAATACTTCCAGCCATGATATCGCTGTGGGATCGTAAATACCAACAATTCCATCCTTATTAGGTTCATCAATGAGTTTATACGTATTTGGATCAAGAATGAAAACTTCTTGAAGAGGGTGAGGTATTTTATTCATAACCCCATACTTATCTATTAAAGCTGTAAGGGTTTCAGTCATTCCAAGTACATCCATGAAAGGTGAATCCACAAGTTTTCCATTAGAATCCCTTGCTTTGAAAACCCTCCTAGAATGCTTCACCACATCATCATATGGTGGAATATCAATACCCTTAGAACCACCCCCAGTAACCACAATTCCTCCCCTACCCAAATCCACAGGTGGTACGCCAACTGCAATCTTATAAACCAACCTTTTCAAAAATCCAAGTTCACCAAACTGTTTCGATAGTAGGTAGACACCTGCTGGAGCTGTAAATAACAGTTTAGGTTCCTCCCTACTTTTAAAGAAAGCCATTATATTATTCCTATTTGGAACAAGTTTCCCCCATTGACTCCCCTCACCAGCTCCACCCACAAGATCCATACCATAAAGTAATGGTATTCTCTTACCCTGCAAAGTTAAATCAACAAAAGCAACAAAATTAAGTCTACTCCTAAGCTCCCTAGCCGCTAGGAAGAGGGCAATTCCCCTCCCCTCCTCCAATCTGCCACCATAAACATACTCAAATAATTGCGTATTCGCTTTAGTCATCATAGCAAGTTCTAAAAATGTCCTAGAAATATTCACGGGATTCGGACTAGTCGTACCACTAGAAGAAAAAGTGATGCTAGGTTCCTCCAACCCCTCTATAAGAAACCTCTTATAACCCTCACCCCGCAAAAGGTCTGAAGGGACAGCAAGCTTCACAAGATCTTCAAGTTCAGCTGCATCAGGATCTATCTCAAGCCTCTCCAAGAGGCTACTATAAAATTGACTTCTCCTAGAGAAAAACTTTAAAGAACTTCTAAGCAAATCCCTTCTAAGTTTTGCAAGATTATCAGGAGACTTCTCAAATAAGCTTTGATCACCTGAAAGTTCAAACAATCTCTGGACATGAGGATCACTTAAAAGCTTACTTTTCAACGAAACATCAATAATCTCCTTCAAACTTGGAAGCTCCTTCCTCTCCAAAACAATTCCTCCAGAAGAATGCTACACTAACTAATATTACATAATCTCTTTAAATAATTATTCAATTCTACATGACTTATATTACATGGACACGTCAATATTATTGTGATTGGGAATGGCAAACTTTGAATTAATTATATTTAGAATTTGTATGCTTCACCAGGTTTCAGCACTATACATTTAACCCCCTTCCTCACTACATTCTCCCTAAACTTTTCAGCATCAGCCCTAATTACTGGGAATGTGTTATAGTGC
>JAWBOZ010000047.1:0-6188 GCA_038825625.1 Methanomethylicia archaeon
GTAACTGTTAATAATGGTGATCTGCTTAAACCTTTAGGCATTTTTGGATCTTTAGCTATACTAATCCCAAAGAATCTTGAGAGATTTCTATCCAATTTTAATCCTGAAGTGGTGAGTTTGTTTGTTAATGAGTTTGGTGCTGATATTGGTACAATGGTTATCACAGTTTATGATGAAAACATTTCCATTGATGATGTTTTAGATGTTGTTTTAAATGTTGATGGTGTTTTATTTTTCACTTATAATGCTATCTTCAATAAATATCAACTGGATTTATATGAGAAGATTAAGGATAGGGTTTCAGTAATAGTTATTGCTGGTCTACCTTATGATGCCAATTTTATATCTGATAAAAAGCCAATAATATTTACATATGGTTTAAACACCATTTCTCTCTCAGCTTTAGTGGATGTTTTATGTGGTTCCCATATTGCTGGAGGAGGGTTACCTGTAAAATTAAATTTTTCTAGTATATGTGGTACTTCTCCTTCTCATATGCATAGCCTATAATTTTCGTTTCCATTTCATCCACTATACTCCATGGATCTTCATCATCATCTATTGCTCTTCTAATACTATTGGTTCCAGAAAGTAAATCGATCATGTATGCTCCCTTAGTTTTCCTCCATCTAAATTTCTCTAGGTATAACCTTTTTATTGTACTTATTATCTGCAATCCCATTAGGAATGGTCTAAAATTCTCTCTCTCAGTAACATGTATTTCCACTCCACCACATATTCTTCCACGATACTTATGCATTGTCGGTTTGAATGTTATTGGTCTAAACATAACTCCAGTTAATCCAGATTTGTTTAATTCTTCAGCCAGCTTCTTCGGTTTTATCCATGGTGAGCCAATTATTTGGAATGGTTTTACTGTTCCCCTCCCCTCAGATATGTTTGTGGCTTCAATTAGGCATGTTCCAATATATACTTCCGCTGTTTCCGGTGTGGGCATGTTGGGTGATGGTGGTATCCATGTTAATCCTGTTTGATGGAACCAGTATTCCCTTCTCCAATTTTCCATAATCACAACTTTGAGTTCTGCCTTTAAATTGTATTTTTGGTTTAGATAGTTTGCTAATTCACCTATGGTTAATCCATATCTTACAGGTATTTCTGCGATTCCTATGAAAGATTTATATTTGCTTTCCAGTATTGGCCCCTCAATTATTTCCCCTGTTAATGGGTTTGGCCTATCCAGCACCGTTATGGGTATTCCAGCTTCTCCACAAGCTTCTAAACAGTAATATAGTGTTGATATGTATGTGTACCATCTTGCACCTACATCTTGTAGGTCGAATAGGAGTGCATCTAGTTCTATTAATTTCTCCTTTGGAGGCTTGTATCCATCTCCATATAGGCTGTATGTTTTTACATCATATTCTTCTTCATATCTCTCTCCATAAATGTTCTTCCCATTTCTCTCAGTAGCGCTGAATCCATGTTCCGGTGTAAAAACCCTTTTAACAATGCATTTCCCCTTTGATCTTGCTTCATCTATTATGTGTGTGAATTGTGGTGTTAAGCTTGATTGATTTGCAACTATCCCAATATTTTTCCCTCTAACATCTCTAAATTCGTCTTCCACCATTACTTCCAATCCAATCTTTACCCTTCCCACTTCTTCTTCACCTCCACCATTTCTATTGCTTTTGAAGGTATGTTTCCAGCTTCCTCTAAAACCTTTTCCGCTTCAATCTTACTTAAACCAGTTTTAGCCATTATTATTGCAAGTGTAACGTTTCCATCGGCCTCCATCAACCTTTCTTCAGCAGTTTCATAGGATACTCCAGCTTCTTCCATTATTATCCTCTTAGCCCTCTCCCTCAATTTTCCACTTAGTGGTGTTAGATTTATCATCAAACTTCCCCTAACTTTTCCAAGTTTAATCATTACTGTTGTGCTAATCATTGTTAATATCATCTTTTGGGCTGTGGCCGCCTTCATTCTTGTTGATCCAGTTATCACTTCAGGTCCTGTTTCTGGTGCTATGGTTATATCTGAATATCTTGTTACCTCTCCCATCCTATTGCTTGTTATTGCAATGGTTCTCGCACCTAAACCTTTTGCATACTTTAATGCTGAAATAATGAATGGTGTTCTTCCACTTGCAGTTATCCCTATTACCACATCTGTATTTTTGATCCTCTTCGCCTTTAGCTCTCTTATTGCTTCTTCTTCATTGTCTTCAGCGCCTTCCATGGCTCTAAACATGGCTCCAGGGCCTCCAGCAATTATTGCTTCCACAATTTCTGGTCCAACATTAAATGTGGGTAGTAATTCAGCTGCATCTATTACTGCTAATCTCCCACTTGTCCCTGCACCTACATAAAATATTTTCCCCCCATTCTTTATGGCTTCAATTATGATTTCCACGGCTTTGCCTATTTCCTCTAACACCTTCTCCACAGCTTCAGCCACCTTCTTATCCTCATCATTTATTATCCGTAGTATTTCCATTATTGATAAATCGTTTAGGTTCATGTTTTTTCTAGATATTTCCTCTGTGGGTGTCTTTTTTAATTCTTCAAATATCTCTTTACCCTTCTTCACCTGCCCATTCCTCCAAGTTTAATATTATTTCGTCACTAATTTTTATTCCCATGCTTTCCATGCCCATTATTATTGCTCCTGCGATCCCCCTAAACTTGCATTTCAAAACTTCTATTTCTGGGTATTCCTCCTTTATTTCTCTTTCTATAATTTTTAGTATTTTCTTTGATGTTTTGAATAATCCTCCAAAACAGTAAACTTCTCCTTTCTTCATCATGGTCCTTTTTATAATCTTTTTCGCTAGTTTTGCCAATTCCATTCCAGCTTCAACTATTATCTCCTCAGCTTCTTTATCCCCTTCTTCGCATGCTTCAGCTATCCTTTCTGCAAGTTTTGCTATTTCACATATCCTTCTCGGTTCACCATATATCTTCTCTATTATTTGTGGTGGTTTTGTTATGTTATAGTATTTCATTATGATCCTTGTTAGCGGCATTTCTTCCATTCCTTCATCATATGCCTTTAACATATTGTTTATTGCTTTTCTAGCAATCCAGAATCCGCTTCCTTCATCTCCAACTATGTATCCCCATCCACCAGCTCTTATAGCTGTTCCATTTATTTCTGTGTATGCTATTGATCCTGTTCCACATATGAGTATTATCCCATTATCTTTGTATCCAATGGTTTTGTATGATATTTTTGCATCTGACACTAATATTGTTCTTTTTGCGTATTTCCCATTTACAGCATCTAATATTCTTCTCCTATTTTTCTCATTTTCCATTCCTGCTGCTCCAATAATGCATATTTCAGCTTTATCATTCATTTTTACGGCTTCTATGCAACTCAATAGATTGGTTATTGCGATTTCCTCTCCAACCATATTTATGTTTATGCTTCCAGTTGTATGCCTTTTAATTAGTTTTCCATTTATTTCTGTTGAGGCTGCTTCTGTTTTGCTTCCTCCGCCATCTATTCCAATGATGTATGGTTTGCTCATTGATTTATCATTAATTAGATGATTTAAATTTTAATTAATTTTTCTCCTTTTTTGGTAAAATTAATATATGGTCAATCAATATTATAAATTGGCATTGATATGAGAATTATTCCTGAAGATTATGTTGATGAAGTTAAGAGTTATCTTAAGAATTTAAGGGATGATGTGAAGGTTATAATTTTTACTCAGAAGTATAGGTGTAGTGGTTGTAGGGAGGCTGAGGATCTCTGCGCTGATCTATCTGAGCTTTCCAATAAGATTTTGTTGGAGAAGTATGTTTATGAGTTCAATAGGGATAGGTTTAATGAGTATAATGTTACTTATGTTCCAACGATGATAATTGTTTCTCCACATACTGGTGGTATGGCTAGATTTCTAGGTGTTCCTTTGGGATATGAATTTATGAGTTTATTGGAGGATATTATTCATGCTTCCACTGGGGAATTTGAGCTTCCCAAATCCCTTATTAATAGTGTGCTTGGAATAAAATCTAAAGTGAATTTAAAGGTGTTTGTTACATTGACATGTCCCTATTGCCCAATAGCTGTTAGGATTGCCCATGACTTTTCACTTATGAATCCCATGATCAGTGGTGAGATGATTGATTCCTCATTGTTCCCAAATTTGGCGCTTAAATATTCTGTTTCAGCTGTTCCAAAGACTATTATAAATGATGTTTTGGATATTGTTGGCGCATTTCCACCAGATCTATTGTTGAAGAGGATTTATGAAGCTTTAGAGCGTCATTAAATACCTTTATCTATTCATCATACATATTTTTTAGTGATCTTTTATGGTTAAGTATGATTTGATATTGAAGGGCGGCTTTGTTGTCGATCCAAAGAATGGTTTAGAGGATTATATGGATATAGGTGTTTCTGGCGGTAAGGTTGTTGAATTGGGTTATGATCTTGATCCGAGGGATGCTGGTGAATTGATAGATGTTTCTGAGAAGATAGTTTTCCCAGGTGTCATTGATTCACATACACATATTGGTAGGATGGGTCATAGGATGATGGCTAAGGCTGGTGTGATCACCGCTATAGATATGTCTGCTTCTATGGATGTTTTGATGTCAAATTTAAAGGGTTTTGGTGTTGGGTTGAATGTTGGCACTGTAACCAATATTAGGGCTTTCTTTCCAAAGGCTGAGGATGTCTTAAGTGATCGTGAGATTGAAGCTGCCATTAATAAGGCTATGGGTGCAGGCTCTTTGGGTATAAAGATTGCTGGTGGTCATAGGCCATTTACACCTGAAACCACAGCTAAGATTATTGATGCATGTAATAGGGCTGGATGCTACATCGCTTTTCATGTTGGTACAACTAAGACTGGGAGTGATCTGAATGGCTTTCTAGAGGCTTTAGATCTTGCTGGCGATAATGGTTTACACGTGGCTCATGTTAATAGTTATTGTAGAGGTTTAATTGAAGATCCAATTTATGAAGCTTTGAAAGCCATTTCAGCTTTGAAGGGTAAGGGTAGGATTGCCTCTGAATCTTATTTAGCTAGGATAAATGGTACTGGAGGTTTATGTCTAAATAATGTTCCAGCTAGTGGTGTAACTAGGAACTGTTTGAGGATGAGGGGTTATCCTGAAACTTATGATGGTTTGAAGAAGGCTATAATGGATGGATATGCATATGTTAGGGTTGAGATGGGTGGTGAATCCACATTAATTACTGGTGAGGATGGCGTTAAATATTGGGTGGATGCTGGAACAGATATTGGGTTAAGTTTTCCAGTTAATGATCCTGAAGCTCAAATGGTTTTAGCCACAGCTAAGGATGATGGTAAATTCATTGTGGATGCCATTAGTACTGATGGTGGGGATATACCTAGGAATGTTCAAGTGGAGTATGGTATGCTATTGGTTAAACTTGGTGCATTGAGTTTGAGGGATCTTGCAATTAAGGTTTCATTAAATCCAGCATTAATGTTTGGGTTGGAGGGTAAGGGTCATTTAGGTATTGGTGCTGATGCTGATGTGACTGTGATTGATCCTATTACTGGAACTGCATGCTTAGGCATTTCTGCTGGTAAGGTTATTATGGTGGATGGATTGGTTGTGGGTTCTTGTGGTAGGATTATAACAACAAGGTATGGTTTAGAAAATGTTAAGAATGCTGGGTTTAATTATTTGATTGCAGATTTATCTAAGGCTAAGATATATTCTGGTGTAATTTATGGTAACTAATGTGAATGTGGAGTTGAAGTTTATATCTGGAGTAGGATTTTTAGCTAGTAATAGCCAGAATCAATCCGTAATGATGAAAGCACCCATACCGGAAATCCCCTCTGCAGGTCCCAGCCCCATGGAACTCCTGTTAATGGCTTTGGCTGGATGTACTGGTTATGATGTGCTTTCAATACTCTTTAAGATGAGGCAAAATGTTGAAGGGTTTGAAATTAAGGTTAATGGTGTTAGGAGGGATGAGGATCCCAGGGTCTATGTGAATATAGATTTAAATTATATTGTTTATGGGGATGTTGATGAAGATAGGTTGAAGGAAGCCATAAGGCTCTCCATGGATAAATATTGTTCTGTTTCAGCCATGCTGAGAAGTGGTGGGGTAAGGATAAATGTTTTTCATGAGATTCATCCAACAAAAACCAGATAATTTTTTACCTAGTTTTCTATAAACATTTTTGAAGCCGGGTGGTGTAGCGGCCAAGCATGGCGGGCTCT
>JAWBOZ010000048.1:0-5970 GCA_038825625.1 Methanomethylicia archaeon
ACAAACAATATATGCTATCCTTTTAGGTAAAGATCCATATGATGTTCCACAATTAAAGGTTAAAGGGAAAATGGCTATTCTATGTGGGCAGTATTCCACCTATAAAGGTGTTGATAATGCTGAAGTTGTGAATAGGGGTGGAATGTTATATTTGATCCAAAAGGGTGCTTTTGGTGGTATGACCATTCCATTGATTCCGGAAGATTCTCTAATGGAGTCGAACAAATTCTATATATACTCCAATGGAATTAAACAGCCTGTGGAGTTTGTAGTATATCCTGATGGTAAAGTTGACTTGTATGTTGAGAGAGATAGATATCATAAGGTGAAGTGAAAAACTCCTTTAAACATCGATTAACTCATAATCTTCTTCATTTATTTTTGCAATTTTTACATATTCAAAAACGTTTTTCATTTCTAATGCTATATTGTCTTTATCATAAACTATTATGCATGTTATCCTTCCATTGCTGTGAACTATTATTACATTCACCCCATATTTTATCCCAAGTTCAAATAACTCTTTAAGTATTTGTAAATTGATTTCCTTCTTACGCATTTTACACTCCACAGCTATTGCTTTGCCATCTTTTACTGCTATTATATCTATTGGCGGCTGGCCTTTGGGGGTTCCCTTACTACTGCTGGCTCTAATGCTTAGATAACCCTTCTTTGCAAATTTCATTCTCACTGTATATTCAAAGCTTCTACCTTTAACGTAGCTTGATGGCATGTTCATCAACTAAATTAATAATTATTTACTATAAAAACAATTATCCAAATTTATTAACGTTTTATAAATGTTTTCTTGTATAGCATTATGCTCTCCATAATTATTTCCTTAGCTCTCTCATGATTCTCCCAACTTTTGAATTTAACCCATTTGTTTGGTTCAAGCTTTTTATAGTTCTCAAAGAATTCTCTTATCTCCATTAATAGATGTGGGTGTATATGTTCTAGTTTTGTTATTCCATTGAATCTTGGGTCTGCTATTGGCACTGAGAGTATTTTCGGGTCTTCTCCCATTTCATCTTCAAGAATTAATGCTCCGATGGGTCTGACCTTAATTATGCATCCAACCTCTAATGGCTCATAGGATATAGCCATTATATCTAGTGGATCTTCATCATGATACCATGTTTGTGGGATAAATCCATAATCTACTGGGAAGACTGTGGATGTATGTATTATTCTATCTAGTACGAAGGCTCCCCATTCACGATTATATTCATATTTATCTCTGGATCTACTTATAACTTCAACAACCATGTTCACTATTTCTGGTGGGTTGTCTCCAGGAGGAATGTCTCTCCATAAGTTTAAACTCATTTTTGAAAAGCCTCCAACTATTCACATAGTTTACAGTTTTATATTTAAATACTTTTTAATGTTGAAATGCTTTTTCATTCAATTTTTATATTAGTTTATGAAAATATTTCTTGTGTTTAAATTGTATAGGGTTTTAAAGGTTTTGATTCAACCAATAGGTTTTGTTGAACCATACATCCTAAATCATATTACCAATGGTTTAAATTCAAATTTCCAATTCTTTAATGTTAGTGTTTCAGATGTTAGTCTTCCAATCTTGGATGATGCATATAATCCACGTAGAAAGCAATATAATTCATCTATTCTAATTGGATATTTAAGACGATATTTTAATGAGTACATTAATTATGATAAGGTTTTAGGTGTTGTGGATGTTGATCTGTATTCTGATGGGTTGAATTTTGTTTTTGGTGAAGCAATTTTGAGAGGTGTTTTTGCCATAATTTCATTATTTAGGTTAAGACCTGAGTTTTATGGTTATGGAAATGATGTGGGATTATTCTTTGAGAGGGCTTTGAAGGAGGCTGTTCATGAGCTTGGACATACAATAGGTTTAACCCATTGTTCAAATAGGAGATGTGTTATGCATTTTAGTAATAGCATCATTGATACTGATTTTAAAAGCTATGAGTTTTGCAGCAATTGCACCAGTAGGATATTTGATTTGATTATGAGGCCGAAAATATAATATAACCTATTTAAGTAATTATCTTATCTGTGTATTTATATGAAGATTATAGGTATTCTTGGTGGTTTAGGTCCTGAAGCTACAGCTGAATTATTCCTTAGAATAATTAAGGCTACACCTGCTAGGAGGGATCAAGATCACATACCAATAATAATATATAATAATCCAAAGGTTCCTGATAGGACTGCTGCAATACTTTATGGTGGTGAAAATCCGCTTCCAGAACTTATTAAGACTGCGAGGATGCTGGAGAGGTTTGGTGTAGATTTCATTATTATGCCATGTAATACTGCACACTACTATTATGATGCACTCAAATCTTCAGTTAAAATTCCATTCCTAAATATGATTGAATTAACTGTTAAACGTGTTAGGGAAATGTATCCTGAGGTTAAGGTTGCCGGTCTTTTAGCCACCACTGGAACTGTTAGAACCGGGTTGTATCAGAAGTTCTTTGAAGATTATGGTGTTAATGTTATTGTTCCTGGGGATGAAGATCAAAAACTTGTTATGCGTGGTATTTATGATGGTGTTAAAGCTGGTGATAATGTTTTGGGTAGAAAGTTGCTGTTGGAGGTTGCCAATAAACTTGTGGTTGATGGTGCTGAATTGATGGTTTTGGGTTGCACTGAGATCTCTGTGGTTATTAAGAGTGGTGATTTAAGTGTGCCAATAATTGATCCGCTTCAAGTTTTAGCTGAAGAATCTGTTAAAATGGCTTTATCGAAGTAGATATGATAATTGATTCACATATGCATATGGGTTCAGTGTCTGGAGCATCCATAAATAGTATTAGTGGAGAGTATTTGGTTTCCATCATGGATATGTTTAATATAGATTATGGT
Organism: Methanomethylicia archaeon; assembly: GCA_038825625.1. Taxonomy (GTDB): domain Archaea; phylum Thermoproteota; class Methanomethylicia; order Culexarchaeales; family Culexarchaeaceae; genus JAWBOZ01. The sequence continues at coordinate 2,863 of JAWBOZ010000048.1, forward strand.
TTTGTAACTTCATTATCTTCAAGTTTGAAGCATAATAAGATCGTTATGGGTGAAGTTTTAAGATTTCCAAATAGGTTTATTGGTTTTTATTGGGTTAATCCCATGCGTAATTCAATATTGGAGGAGGTTTCAAAGGTTGTGGGGAAGGGTTTTATGGGTATTAAGCTTAGACCTGAAACTGATGGTTATAGTCTATTTAATATCTCAATGCTTCAACCAGTATTGGATTTTGCTATGAAGATGGAGCTCATAGTTTATGTTCATTGTTCTGGTTTCGGTGTTTCTCATGCTAATGCCTTTAATACTATTTGTGACCTCTATCCAGATCTTAAAGTAATTATTGGTCATATGGCTCAAGGATCATTGGAGGCTATAAAAGCTGCTGTGAAGCATGATAATATACTTCTAGAGACTTCCACATACCATTATGAGAAGTTTCTCTTATATGCTATTAAGACCTTGGGTTCCAATAGGATTCTTTTCGGTTCCGACTTTCCCTACTCAAATGTTTCCTTGGAAATCTCTAAAATAATTCAACTCAATATTCCAATGGAGGATAAATATAAGATTCTTGGAGGAAATGCCAGCTTATTATTGCCTTCTCATTAAACGTTTAATAAATTCAATGATCTTTGATAATATTATTTCCAGTAGGCTTGGTTTTGCCTCAAATCTATATACCTCCTTTATCAAGGCATCCGCAATTTCTTCTGCATGTTCATAATTTATATTTATTTGAAATCTTGTGGAGAATAATGTGACTATGGGAATTCCATTCTTTATCAGTTCTAATCCACCCATGGTTTCTCTACCAAGTCTCGGATGAGGTATTGCTGGTATATCCATGATCTTATCGAAATTAAATTTTTCATAAGCTATCTCCTCTATCTTCTTAAACGTTTTTGAATCAAAGGTTATTTGTGGTAGATTGTATATTACATATTCATTTCCAAGTATCTCACCTTTAATGGATGCTCCCTTAAATAATTCCACCATATCCTTCGGCTCTTGTGATGTATATGTTATTGTTGCAGGTTTCCTACCGAATTCTGTTTCAATTACTATTGATGGTAGAGGCTTAGTTTTATGTTTACTCTCCAATTCCATTAATCTCTTCTTCAATTCACGTATTATTGTTGACATTATATCCTTAACCTATATTATTGGTTATTCAATTTGTATTTAAGGTTTCAATATTAGCCATCGATCTAAACCGAGACATTTTTATTATTTCTCCTACAATATTTATCTTGGGGTTATGTTTGAGTGAAATGGAGGAATCCATTGATCCTGAGAGGATTATGCTTGAAGCTCAGATTAAGGAGCTTAAACAGATAATTGAGATGCTTCAAGATAGGTTGAGGTTTCTTGAAGCTTCATTAAATGTTCATAAATGGCATCCATTTAAGAGTGGTAGTGGTGATTGGGCCTTCTCAGACGATTTCCCAGAGTTAAAGCAAAAGCTTATTGAAGCTAATGCTAGGGAATCCAATTATCTTGAGATGGGTGGATATAGGTATAGGCTTTCAGGTGAAAATGACAAGTTTATTCAACGGTTTCCAATAAAGTAGAAAATTTATTTTTGTATGGTTAGATATTATTGGCGATACTTGTGGGTAGCTTCTTAAATGAGTTTAATGACCGTGTGATAGAAGTTGTGGAAAAGATATCTAGGGGTGTAGTCACAATAACCACAGTTCGTTTAGGATTCGAAAGCTTATTCGGGACTGTCCCCATTAGGGGTGTGGGCTCAGGATTCCTGATCGATAAGAATATAGTTGTAACCAATGCCCATGTGGTGGCTGATGCTAGAGATGTGAATGTAATATTCTTCGATGGTTTTATGGTTGATGGTAGAGTTTTAATTGTTGATGCATATAGGGATGTGGCTCTAGTTAGAGTTGACAGCTTGCCCAGTGAAGCTAAAATACTAACTTTGGGAGATTCAAATACGCTTAAAATCGGGGAAATAATTTTTGCTGTGGGTAGTCCTCTAGGTTTGCCTGGGCCAACTGTAACCATGGGTGTTGTTAGTGCTGTTGGTAGGAATATTATGGGTGAGAATATTGCTTTGGAAGATATGATTCAAACTGATGCTGCTATAAATCCCGGTAATAGTGGTGGGCCGCTGGTTAATGTTAATGGTGATGTTGTTGGCATGGTGACGGCAATAATACCATATGCTCAAGGTGTTGGATTTGCAATACCAATAAACACTGTTAAAAGAGTTTTGGAAATGATTAAAGTTTATGGTAGGCCTGTTAGAGCTATGATTGGAGTTTATGCTGCATCCATAACTCCACAATTAGCTTCAGCATATAGACTTCCATTGAAACGTGGATTACTTGTGGTAAAAGTTATTTCAGGCACACCTGCATATGAGGTGAGAATAGCTCCGGGAGATGTTATAACTAAGATTGCTGGCAAAGAAGTATCTGATGTTAGAGAGCTTAGAAGGGCTGTGGAAGATTCAATAGCTCAAGGTTATATTGAACTTGAAGTTTATAGGTCTGGATATGGCTATAGGAAGGTTAAAGTCCCAATAATGGTTGAAGAAGTGGAATAGAAATGACAAACCTTATTTCATATTTAAACCTAATGTTTTATAGGTGATTTTTTGGAGTCAACTGATCTTTTTGATGTTGAAGATTTCTGGAGATTTAAAATGAGAGTTGGATTGGTTAAGAATGCTGAGAGGATTCCTAGAACTAGAAAATTAATTAAATTAATAGTTGATTTTGGAGATGAATCTAGAATTGTTATTGCTGGTATTGGAGACCAATACAAACCAGAAGATTTGCTAAATAAGAAGATGATCTTTGTCACAAATTTGAAGCCCAAAAAGATTGCTGATGTAGAAAGTCAAGCAATGTTAGTTGTAGCTGAAGATGAAAATGGAAAAGTTTATTTAATCAATCTAAGTGAAGAAGTACCTTTAGGAGCTAAAGTCTGGTAGAATACTATTCTTCCATCTCTTTACCACATATGATAGTGTAAATGGAATTGTAAGTGTAGTCAAAATTGAAAATTATATTAAAGTTTACAATATAAAAGAAATTCTTGAATGATGATGGTTTTGATAGCTATGGCTGAAGCTGCAAGAATTAT
>JAWBOZ010000049.1:0-5968 GCA_038825625.1 Methanomethylicia archaeon
GGTTTAACATCCCTTCCACTATGAGTTTTGAATATATGATAATGTTTTAACTCATCTTCAGCAATTTTAGCAAGAATTTTGGCATTATTAGGATTTTTAATGGATTTAGATAACCTATTATAAACCAAGTGTTCAGTTATTTCATTCCTCTGAAACATTAGAATAATTAGACTTTCCACAATAAAGTTTTCATAAAATGAATATATATAAGTTCAATGAATGGTTATAACTTAAACATAAAGGTTATACGTTTATAACACAAATTATAGTATATGATACCTCTTATTAATGTCAAAAAGGATTTTTCAGCCCTAAGTAGGTATAAGGCTTATTTAAATACGGCTGCTCAAGGCCTTATACCAAAAACAACTTCAGAAGCTTTAAGAAAGTTCATTGAGAGAACTGAAATGGATGAATGGGAGGAAATGGCTAAAGAGGTGGATGAACCTACCAGGGGGGAGATAGCTAAATTGATAGGATGCAGTGAGGATGAAGTCTCATATAGTGTACAAACCACAGATGGTTTTAGGAGGATAATCTTATCAATTAAACCAAAATTGAATGGTAATGTTGTGGGAATAGATTTGGAATTCCCATCAATATCACTCGCATTAAAAGCATTAAGTGAAAGAAATAAAAGTGAGGTTAGAATAGCTAAACATAAGGATGGAAGATATGAGATTTCACAATTCGAGAAATTAATTGATGAAAATACGTATGCAGTGGTATTTAGCAGTGTTGTATGGGTTAATGGCTTCATGATGCCAATAAAGAAGATAAGTGAAATAGCTCATGAAAAGGGTGCACTGGTAATAGTTGATGGAATACAACATGTTGGGGCAGTATCAATTGATGTAAAAAGGGTTGGTATAGACGCCATGGCCGTGGGAGGGGAAAAATGGTTATTAAACAATGTAATAGGGTCAGGATTCATATATGTGAACCATGAAATAATGGAATACTTAGAGCCCCCAACACAAACACTACTAAATTTCCAAGAGCCGGAGGTAGGCTGGAGCAAGTGGTGGACACTAATAGATAAAGATCCATGGAAACCATTAAAACCATCAAAAACAGCAATGAAATTGGATTGGGGTGGAGGAAAACCATACATATTAATAGAAGCCTTAAAATCATCCGTGAAATACATAAACAATATTGGGATACAAAGGATAGAAAGACATAATAAAATGTTAAAGAGGAGGATTGTGGAAAGAGCCATGGAAAATGGTTTTAAGATATTAGGTTATGTTGAAGATGAAGATGAATGGTCATCTATAACTACAATAAACCTTGGGAAAGGATATGAAGAAGAAATGAATATTGTAAAGGAATTAAGGGGTGAGGGTATACAAGTATCATATAGAGGCTCGAGCGGGATAGGTGGAATAAGAATATCCCCACACCTATACAATGATGAAAATGATGTAGAGATGTTGTTCTCAAAAATTGAATCTAAGAAAAAAATTTAAGGAAAACATTAATGAAAAATAGAGATAGAAACTAAGCCTCGGTCGTATAGTCCGGTCAAGTATTCAGGCCTCTCGAGCATATAAGTATAACGTGGAGAAAGCCTGAGACCCGGGTTCAAATCCCGGCCGAGGCACCACACTAAAAATACATTTAAATTCAAATGAAACTTTGAAAAATATTTGGGAAATGCTTAAAGTGGTGAAAAGTAAAGTTAAAATATTCATTGGAGTAAGTGTTGACGGGGTTTATTATGGGTTATGAGTTCCTTTCAAACACGTTGAACACAATAAAACGCGGTGTAGAATTAGGGGAATTTCCAAACGAATTGTATGAGATATTAAGCAGGCCTGAAAGAGCTTTACATGTAACTATCCCAATAAGGATGGATAATGGTAAAATAGCATTTTTCGAGGGATTTAGAGTACAACATAATAGTGCACTTGGACCATATAAAGGTGGAATAAGATTCCATGAAAAGGTGGATGTATACACAGACACAGCTCTGGCAACCCTAATGACCATAAAGAACTCCTTGGCAGGTTTACCATACGGTGGAGGAAAAGGAGCGGTAAAAGTAGATCCAAAAAAGCTTTCACAAAATGAATTGGAGAGATTATCTAGAGGATATATAAGAGCTATAGCACCATTAATAGGTTAAAAATTGGATATACCAGCACCTGATGTGGGTACTAATTCACAAATAATGGCATGGATGGTGGATGAATACATAAAAATAAAGGGTATTAATGAAGCTGGGGTAATAACCTCAAAACCAGTGGAGTTATGGGGTAACCCCGTTAGAAACTATTCCACCGGTTATGGTTGCTATGTTTGCGCAAGAGAAGCAGCAAAGGAATATTTGGGAGGCTTAAAAAATATTAGAGTTTCAGTTCAAGGGTTTGGAAATGTTGGAATGTATGCTGCATATTGGTGTGCAAAGGACGGTGCAAAAATAATTGCTACAAGTGACACTAGCGGAACAATATATAATCCAAACGGTTTAGATATTGAAAAATTAATAAAGGTGAAAATGGAGACTGGAGCTGTATCAAACTATGAAGATGCTCAACTCATCAAAGATAGTAAAGCCGCACTTTATGTGGATGCAGATATGCAGATTCCCTCGGCACTTGAAAATCAAATAACAATAGAAAATGTAAAGAATGTTAAGGGTAAAATAATTGTTGAAGGTGCAAATGGGCCCACAACACCCGATGCAGAAGAATACTTAACAAAGAACGGAATAATTGTAGTGCCAGATTTCCTAGCAAATGCTGGTGGAGTAATAATGAGCTACCTAGAATGGGTTGAGAATCTACAATGGTATTTATGGGATGAAGAAGAAACCAGATCAAAACTGGAGAAAATAATGATATCAAACTTCCATAGAGTCAACAACAAGTATAAAGAATTAAAGAAGAACAAACCAAACATCAGCATGAGAGATGCTGCAATGGTCGCTGCACTAGAAAGATTATACAATACAATGAAGATTAGAGGTTGGTTATAAACATCATTAACAAAACTTTCATCACTTTTTTCTCACTACTTAAGGAGAACATTTATTTTATAACGTAAGTTTAACGTCTAAGAGAAGCAAAACCACCCTGTCTAGATGGAAACTTCTTAACATTTCTAATCTTAGAGAGCTCCACAATCAGATCATTCGTGACCAATTTGATCTTATTGGAAAGCTTAGAAATTTCACTAATGTTCTGAGGTGATGAATTAATAAATGAATCAAAAAGTTTTAAATCCTCCACATAACTTCTAAACATATTTGCAAATCTTGGAAGCCTCAAATTCAATTCAGAAAGCAAAGTCACACTTAAACCATTATATAGGGTATCAGATAGTGATGGAGGGATAACCTTTTGACCTTCAAAACTACTTAAATGTTTATTTACCTCCATTAAATTTGACTCTAGTTTAGGGAGGAGATTTTCTTTAATAATTTTGGTTAATTCAACATCTTTCCTATCTTCACGTATCATAAACCAACTGAAATACAATATTATTATGGCTATTGCAATAATACCGGCAAGATCAAAACTAAATTCCGTGCTCCACCACGGATAAACATCACCTACAAATTTTACTGGAAACATAACTCTCAAATAAAATCCTCCAAGAACAGAGATAAATAATTTTCAAAGGTTAGGGAAAAGAGTAATTTATAGGTTTTGGTTATATTAATAATGCGTGTTAAGAAGATGAGGGGGATCATTATTGGATGCGGCCCCATGGGCCGTGCATCAGCCATAGAAATGCTTAGAGACCATGATTTAGAGGAAATATGCATTATAGATATAGATGAGGAGAAGTTAAGACATTTAAGATGTAGGGTGAAAGATGATAGGCTGAAAACAATACGAATGAATGTTAAAGATAGGGATGAATTGGAGAATATAATTTCAAAATATGATTGTGCTGTAGATGCCTTGCCACATAGATTGGTTGTTAAAGTGAATGAAACATGCATAGAAGCTGGAGTTAATATGGTTGATTTAGCATATGAACCAGGGCAACTAGATCTAAACGATAAAGCCATGGATAAAGGAGTGATGCTTGTCCCAGGGTGCGGGGTTGCCCCCGGACTAAGCAATATATTGGCAAGGTATGGATCATATAGGATGAGCAAGGTGGATGTAGTAAGGATAAGGGTTGGAGGAATACCAATAAATCCAAAACCACCATTAGAATATGGAATAGTGTTCTCAGTGGAAAGCGTGATAGAGGAATATGTGAAACCATCAAGAATAGTGATGGATGGCAAATTAATGTATGTACCAGCATTATCTGGAATTGAGACAATAGAGCTACCTGAAGTAGGGAAATTGGAATGCTTCTACACAGATGGATTATCAACACTACCATACACCATGAGTGATGTTAAAGAGATGTGGGAGAAAACCATAAGATGGCCTGGACATGCGGAGAAGATCATGACTCTAAGGGATCTAGGATTCTTCAACAAAGATGAAATAGAAATAGCTGGAGCAAAGATCAAACCTAGAGACCTATCAACAAAACTATTAAGTGAAAAGTTGAAGGCTGAAGAAGATATGACAATACTACTGGTGGAAGTTGTTGGAAGTAATGGAGATATATCTGTTGAAGCAAGATATAAAATGATTGACTACTACAACCATGAGGAGGAGGTAACTTCCATGGGTAGAACAAGTGGATACACATGTGCAATAATAGCAAAAATGATCATGAAAAAAGAAATTACTGGAAGAGGTGTAATACCACCAGAAAACCTACTACCAAAAGATAAAATAGAGAAACTACTAAGAGAATTATGGAATAGAGGAATCATAATTGAAGAAAATATGATATTCAAAAGGAGTTCATGGTAATAATTAAATCTCAAATCAAATATATTCAGTATATCACCAAAACCTGAAATGGAAAATTTGATACAAATGTTTGGCTCAGACGGTTGATCCTTCATCAAAAATCAGTTGAATTTGAATCCTCATCGCCAAATAATTAGTTGAAACCCAATATAAATAAGCTATTCACAATAAAATTCTGGTGAAACCTTATATGTTAAAGCATAAATTAATGCTGTCTCCCATGAATCACGTCTAGTTAGAATATTCTTTGTTAATACACCAATAGCACCAATATCAAGTTTAGTATTTGACAAACCACTAATGATATCAATAGCTTCACCAAGTTCAATACCCCCCTCAACCAATTCCACAACCCTCTTGGGAAGAGGCATATAACCTCCACAACCAAAAGACCATTTACCACTAGAATCATAAACTGCACACCAAGAAGCAACAAACCAAGTATTAAATTTCCTAACAACTCCACCCTCCATACCAATATGCAAATCTCCATAAGCAATTTTAGAGGCATTTAAAGCTCTATTCATAGCACCACGAATAATCTCATCTTCACCAATAGGAGTATGCATAACACCACTCTCCACATCAACAGGAAGAACCTCAAAATCACCAAAAACCCTAAAACAAACATTTCTCACAGCTTCAACCTTAACAGGATTAACAGAGCCAACAACAACCTTCATAAATAATCATATGAAGGAAATGTTAGGGGAAAATTTAAACTTTACAAACAAAAAGATAATTAAGAGTAAATAGTGAGCGGGGGTCGCCAAGCCAGGTCAAAGGCGCAGGGCTTAGGACCCTGTCCCGAAGGGGTTCGTGGGTTCAAATCCCACCCCCCGCATTAATTTACTGGTAAATTATAAATGCTTGCACGATGTTATTTTTGTTAGTGGTTGTGATGAGGCCTGATAGGGGTAAGACGCGTACGATTAAGGATCTTTCCATTTACGTTTATCTGCCTTCGCTTGAGATGGTTGAGGATTGGCAGCGTCGGGCTGAGGGGGCTGGTGTTTCGATTTCAAGTTGTTGTTGAGCGTGTTGAGGATTCTATCCGGCGTGGGAGAGTGAAGAAGGCTACTTAAGCCGTGTTGAGCTTGTTAAGCGTTTACGCAGCGCCGAGAGGGAGGTAA
>JAWBOZ010000050.1:0-5808 GCA_038825625.1 Methanomethylicia archaeon
AAAAGGTTAAAAGCCTGTCTCCAAGACGCCTGGCAGACATTAGGAGACCGAGAGGCGGTGGTGGCGCGAGAGATTACCAAGGTGTTTGAGGAAGTTTACCGGGGGAGAATATCGGCAATTATTGAAGCATTAAAGGTTAAGAGTGTGGATGCAGAATTAAAGGTTATATATGATGCCGCAACAATAGTACCAAAATGTTAGATTAAACCTAGGTTTGTGTTAAAGATTTTAGGATTTTATTTACTGGGGATTTATTTAAGTTTAATGCTAATTCCCTTGGTTCTATATCCATAGATAAACCTAAGATCTGTGTATAGTATAGTACTGGGACTTCCCCATTGAAACCAACAGTTTTACATGCATTACCATAAAGTTTGTCAAGCATTTCACCACCATGAGGACATGAAATTATTATACCATCAGTATTTGATGCAAGTTTAATTCTATTACCCGCTAAAGTTAATCCAGTATCGGGGTTTGTTTTATATATTGCCCAACCACAACAATCTAAATTCACCTCAACCTCGGCACCAAGAAGCTCCACAAGCTCCTTAAGCATATGTGGTTCATATGGATCATCAAGACGACCTATATCCTTAGGTCTAAAGTATAAGCACCCTGGATGTATGGAGAATTTAAATCCATTAAGAGGCTTCTTAACATTAGACTTCAATTTCTCAATACCAATATCATTATGGAATAATTCTAGGATATGTTTGAAATTGAGGTTACCATAGTATTTTAATCCCTCCTTTGATAGGAGACTATTAACCCAATCCATTAAACTTTGATCTTCATTCAAAATTTTCTTAGCATAAGTTAGAGAAGCATGGCACCAATTACAAAGAATTATGCATGGTTTAGAATATTTCTCTAAAACAGCCATTAAACGTGATGATAAATATAACCATCCAAAGGAATTTAAACTTCTAATTGGGAAGCCGCAGCAATTAACGTTTTCAGCATAACCAAAATTAATGTTTAAATGCTTTAAAACATGGAAACATGAAACTTCATAGGAATATTGTTCAGTGGAACTTAAGCATCCGGGATATACTACATAATCCATTTCACACACCCTTCTGAAAAGCTTCCATACAGTTTGTTTGGAAAATATCCATATTACTTGGTTTCGTTAATGATGGTAAATTTAATTTTGAACGATCATAGATAATTCCATCAGAACCAAGAACACTTACAACATCTTGAGCATAACCACATTCCAAAACTTTTGAAAGCATATTCATATATGCTTCCGGGACGCTCCCACCCTCAAGGACGCTTAAATTCCTCAAAACAATAAATATTTCAGAAGGATAAACATTCTGTGGACATGCATCTCTACACTTTTGACATTGTGTACAAGCCCAAATAACATCAGATTTCAAAAGTTCAGGTATTAATCCTAAACGAACATTCTCAACAACTCTATGGGGGAAGTTTTCCATTAAAACCATAACAGTACAACCACTAGTGCATTTACCACATTGAATACAAGTTAATGGGTTAAAAGTTGATGGAAAATTCATTACCCTTTTAAGCATATCTAAATTAGACCTCTCACTTAGAACAACCACATCAGCCCACAAAATTAAATCCTCCAGAAAGGTTATGATAATTGTATTTATAAGTGTTAGCTACATCCAAGCCAATGGATTAATAAATCCGAGTAAATATGCTAAGAGATATGAAAACATATTAATCATTAATAATAAGCTAAGCATTTCACCTACACTAAATTTGTTCTTCAAGAATACATACATATATAATGGATATTCAACAATAATATTTGACCCAACATATATAATTATAAATAAAGCCAGATATGCTAAGAGACTTGAGAAAAATATGGATATTAGGAAATAGCTAAGATAAATTGAAAAGGAATATATAATAATATAGAAAAATGCTGAGGAAAAAAATGATGCTAATAAGACTTCAAAAATAAATTTCAAATCCCTAGCAATCTTACCCAAAAAGAATTGTAACGATAACTCTTTAACTATTAAACTTAAAACAAAAAAGTATAGAAAGCGCATGATAACATCCATAAGTTCCAAGTTTAATCCCAAAACAATATTAATATACATAAATAAGAGCATTACGGTAAAAAATATAGATACACCAGCTATTCTCCACCTTTGAATTGTAATTGTATGAATCCTTCACCATCCCAAAATGGTATTGTATTAAGTAAATCAACAAGACCGCAATATTCAACATCACTACCCATACCCAACTTATTTAAATGTCTACCAGCAGAAGTAAGTCTTAGGAAATTTGAAAAATCATTTAATGGAGGTTTATCTAATAATCCCAGAACCATATCCCTAATAATTTCAGCACAAAGAGAATCCTCTGAACTTGGAGCACCATACCTACCAGCACAAGCCAAAACAACATTCAAACCATATTTTGAAGAAACATATTTCAAATAACTTGAAACGGTAGATATGTTTAAGAAACATGCTAAAAGTAAATATTTTGCATTTTTAAATGCTTCAACCATTTTGGCACAATTACTACTTGTAAACGAAATATACCTCCCATAAACTAGATCCCTTGAAAATTCTCTAGGAGAATTTCCAAGCTGAAATCCTTCAATTTTTAAACCGCCACGTTCACCAGCTAAAATACAATTTGGAACCTTCTTAAAACAATTAATAGCATCATTAATCTCCCTAAAAACATAAACCTTTAAAGCACCATTACTCAAAGCAGTAGTTATAGTGCTGGAAGCTCTTAAAACATCAATAACTACAATAATATTCTCATGTTCAACAATCCTTGAAGCATCTTCAATATTGGTAATTATACTAATACTAACCATACAATAAAGTATGTGTACAACTAATATGTTAAATTAACTAAAAAATAGAAGGGGGTTAGATTTATGTTTATGGCCATGGAATTATCTTAAACACTTGCAATAAGTATTGAACTCTACCTGCAAGCATTGTCATTCTGAATTGAACAGTATTACCATAGTATGCACCTAAACCAAGCAACAATATGTATCTGCCAAGCTTTGTTGGGTAGTAGTACCATCCAGTATGCTCAACTGTAAATGTGAAATATGAGATTATAAGTAATGTTCCAAGGCATATCCATGCAAAGTTAAACCAATCAAGCGCTGTGAAAGTTGTGGGAGGAGTTATTGAACCACGTATCTGACCAATAATGTTAGCTGTAAGTGCACCTCTAATCGTTACACCGAAACCTAATCCCATTAAAAACATAACTGGATATCTACTTATCCAGCGTACACTCTTGAAGGGTAGTGTTAAAATCATCAAACCCAATATTAAACCAATTAGATAAATATATTGACCACTAAGTATACGCGTTATTATCTGATTCCAAATCTGTTGAGTGTTGACGGTTAATAAGACTGCAAAGGATATGCCAACGTATATATATTCAGCCAATCGATATATTTTCGTTTCTTTGTATAGTATATAGCTGTATATGGCTAATGTTAGGAATGCCCCAATCCAAGCCCCAATAATGTCAGCAGGATTTGTTGGATAAGGCATCACTTACCACCTCCACGTTTAGTCATAACATAGCTTAAATTAGCCATTACAATTGCAATTATTACAAGTAAATGTGAAACATTAAGTGCATCTAAGCTTGTGGTTGCTTCGCCTAATGCTCCTATTAATTTTTCATATTCAGCAGCTCCTCTAATACCTTTCAATGCGCCGACAGCCAATCCAGCTTGATAATATGGGATAAATGTTGAGTAGTTCATAGCTATACCAATCTCAGCAACAGCGGTACCATATCTAATCCTCCATTGTCTAACATAGTAATCACCATAATCTCCAGTTGTTGAATCTACGACAAGCCTAATATCTCTTGCACCTCTAACATTTTGGAGTAATGGTATTTGATCTATTGGGGTACCATATTTGTCAGTTCTAAGAACTTGACGTATATCATCAGCCAATTGAGCAACAGTAGTTTCACCACCAGCAATATAACCCATATAAACCCAATTAACACCATACTTGTAATCTCCAGGTCCAGCAGGCTGTCCAGGACCCTTAAGTTGTGGAATCCTTGTCATAATAGCGTCCATAGTTAAGTCACAATCGGTATAACCAACACACCAGTATATTATCTTTACACCGCGCATTACAAGATGCTTTGAAACAGCTACAAATCCAGGTAGACATTCAGACCAAGCGCTAACGCCGAATTCTATTGCCATAACTACAACATCATTGGGACCCAACTTCTCTATATAATTGTATAAAGCGTAAGACGTCTCAGCAATTGAGACTGGTAATCCTAGGGGGCGTATATATGGTACTGCCAATAATATGAATAGTATCCAATATAGTACACGCTTATCTACAGCGCCAAGCTTCGCAAATATAGATTGAGATTCACCCATTTTTATCCACCCCCAGCACCAAGGGAAACCACCCTCTTCTCAGCACCAATTACAACTCTTAATCCAAAGTAGACTACACCTAGAGCTGCAGTTATATTTAGAGCACGCATGCCCGGAGTTTGACCAGTCATTTGAAGCCAATCATTAATTGTAGGTATTTGATTCCAAATAACTTCACCTATTGGTGCATTGCCAAGCATAACAAGACATCCAGCAATCAGTAATACTGCTGCTTCAAAACTTCTAGCTCTAAATGCTCTATATGCAGCTGAGAATATATAGAAGCCAGTGGTTGCATATAATGCTGCACCTAGTGGAGTATAAACCCAGTTGAAAGGCCACGTATATATCATCGTAGTAACAGATGGTTTCGTTATTTCTGGCAAAGCAGCGAAGAATGGTACAAGTGCAAATATGAACATTACAATACTAAAGTACCATATTCCAGGAGTTCTACGCTGGATATTAGTTATGTGGATTCTTGCAGCAGTTAAGAAGCCTAGCCATGCTGCGAAGAAACTTATGTGTACTGCAAATGTTTGAAGCCAATTCACAGTATCTATTACAGCAGGTACATTGAAGAAGTAACCAAATAGGGTTAAACCCATAACAACGCCTGCAATGAACATGAATATTTCGGGTCTCCTTAAAACTGATGTACCCATAATCATCACCACTTTAAGAAGTCACTTATCACTTTAATACCTAGAGGCTCCAGTATAAAGCCCAGTATTGCTAATGCTATCAAAACAAACTTTATCCAATCTTCACCAGCAACAGTTGCAATTTGGTAGGGATCCTTTGATAGATATGTGCTTGCAGCATAAAATTCCTCCCCAATTAATACATAGTCACATGTTGCTATAATGAATGGTAGCTGATGAGTGTTTACTGTACCTCCAATACTCATAGCTCCAACAAAGTTTGCAGCTTCACCTATAACAACACTCTCATAATATAATCCTCCAAGCATGAAAAATGCTGCTGGACGTAAACGTTGTAAATGTCCAAGGATTCCAGTCACCATGGGAGATTGCCCTGGATAATAGTTTATCATTTTTGGATCGTATTTTTCAGGTTTACCCTGCTTTAAATATGCGAGTCTAAGGGTTTCATCCATGAGGGGTATGGCATCACCTGCAGCCATGTCGATGATTAGTGAAACATCGTATTTTGCACATCCTTCAGCAATATAACTAAGAATTGTTATTGATGAAACCATTTGAGGCCCTTGCTCAGTATATAATCCTCCAGTGATTCCTGGCGTGAATAGTGCAGGTTTGCCCATTTCTGCACATCTACCAATAGCTTCATCGATGGCATCTAAGGCTGGTAGACGCCTCATCTTTGGAGGTCTACCCATTTTTGCAAGCTGCAATCCAGTGAAGAAAAACACTATTAGTAAT
>JAWBOZ010000051.1:0-5774 GCA_038825625.1 Methanomethylicia archaeon
GCATTCAGTGGTTCACATTTAATATTACTTGTTTTCATTATTTTAGGAAACATCGCTACTCTTGCTAAACGTATGAGTATTAGAGGAGGTGGTAAATAATGGCTGATATTATAACTGAAATCGGTATTTGGATCGCAGCTTTCTTAACGATAGCCATTATGAGTGTTGCCTATAGAGATAACCCAATATTCAAGTTTGCAGAGCACACTTACTTAGGTGCAGCTGTAGGGTACAGTTTTGCTGTAGCAATAGGCAATATTAGAGGATATGGATTAGACTACATATATCCGGTGGTTAAAGATCCATGGTATGTCATTCCGTTAATAATCGGTGTATTAATGTACTTTAGGTATCATCGTACATTGTATTGGCTATTTAGATATGGTATGGCTGTTGTTGTTGGAACAAGTGTTACTTCAGCTTTCATTAGGTCCATTGAAGCAGACTTCCTTACACAAGTACGCAGTACTGTATCTGTGAGTCTTACCGTGAGCGATGCTACAGTTATTCTTGGTAATGTTATTATGGTTATAGCTTTTATAACATCACTATACTACTTCATCTTCACATTTCCAGTGTTACACTCGGGTTCATTTGGATATATTCCAAGGGTTGGTAGATGGCTTATGATGGTTGCTTTTGGATATAGCTTTGCTACTACAGTTGTTAGCAGAGTGGATTTGATGGTTGGACGATTGCAATTCCTCTTATTTGATTGGCTTAAAATACCAAAATAAACCTATAATTAACCCCCTTTTTTTATGATTTAATTATTTTCATAATCTTATATACTATTTCCTCAGCATTTCCACCTATTATCCTTATCATAGCTTCTTTACCTCTTTCCCCCAAATCATATATAACATCTGGAATTTCCCCTAAACTTTCTATAGCCTTCTTTACCCCCCACTTTAAGGTTCCTCCCTCTACAAATTTTACTTCTTTAGGTTCTTCTTTTCTACTGAATTTAGATATTCTTAATCCTGCTCTTCTACATGCCTCCAAAATTTCTTTACTATACTTTATGTTCATTGCGGCTCTAATGTTTTCATTCATCTCCATTGCTGATAATATTATGTTTGCTATATGTTTTGAAGTTCCAAACTTTATTTGACCAGTTGCTCTAGGCCATCCATTTACAATGGTTATTCTCCCATCAATTGCACAAACATCCTCTATACTCTTAGCATTCGGTATTGCTTCACCAATATTCATTCTAACCTCAGGTATTAAGTTTGCAAATTCCCTATTCCCCTCAATAATTTCCAAAGCTTTTAGAACATTTCTCCATGCATTATATCTATTTGCTTCTTCATACATTTTAGCCATGGGGTTTACAGGTCCATAACCTCCACCAATATTTATCCCATCAATTATCGCTTTCTCCATGAATTCACTTGCAATTTTAAATGCTTCAGGTATGCTTAACCCTCTAGCTATTAATGATGTTATTGCAGCTGAAAATACGCATCCAGTTCCATGAGTATTCCTACTATTAATCCTCTTCTTCCTAGATTCATGGAATATATCATTATGGTATAGTAAATCTATTATTTCGTCACCCTTTAGGTGTCCCCCCTTTATTATTACTGATTCCACACCTATGGAATGTATATCTATTGCAGCTTTCTTCATATCTTCTAAATTATCAATGCTGTATCCAACCAATTCTTCTGTTTCAGGTATGTTTGGTGTTAATATTTTTGCCATTGGCATCAAATTCTCTTTCAATGCTTTAATAGCTTCATCCTTTAATAATTTTGCACGTGATTTAGCCACCATAACTGGGTCTACAATTAATGGTATTCCCCTTCCACGCATCTCTTCTGATACAACATTTATTATCTCTTCGCTGTACAACATTCCAGTTTTAGCTGCATCCACACCAATATCATCAAATACGGTGTTCATCTGCATTTTAACGAATTCTGGTGGTATTGGGTGTATGCCTCTAACCTCTTTCGTGTTTTGGGCTGTTAATGCCGTTATAACTGTCATTCCATATACTTTGAAGGCTGAGAAAGTTTTTAGATCTGCTTGTATTCCTGCCCCCCCACCAGAATCTGATCCGGCTATGGTTAATGCTTTATAAATCCTCAAATTTCCACCAAAATAATCATATAAACCCTATTTAAATTATTTTCATAATGGAAAACTATTAAATACAATAAAGAATTATTATTCTTTAGGTTATGTGGTTTGATGCCTTATAGTGTTGATTTCATTTTGGAACTACTTATACTCATACTTTTGTCTATAATATCTATTAAGTATCATTTTCTAGATTGGTCTGGGGTTTTGTCAGCCTTTATTATTGGATTGGTGGTATTGGTTTTTGGTGGTTGGCAATGGTTTTTACTATTATTATCATTTTATGTTATTTCAAGTATATTCACTAAGTATAAGTATTCTTATAAGAGAGCTTTGGGTTTTGCTGAATCCAAGAGTGGTGCTAGGTCTTGGAGGAATGTTATTGGTAATGGTGGTGCAGCCGCAATTTTTGCTATTGGTGAGGGGATTCTTGGTGGCGGAATCTTCTTTGCAGCATTTTTAGGTGCTACTTCCACAGCCATATCTGATACATTGGCTACTGAGATAGGTTTATTATATCCTGGAAAGCCTAGACTTATAACTAATTTTAAGAAGGTTGAGCCAGGGGTTTCTGGTGCAATATCGCCTTACGGTGAATTAACAATAATATTCTCCTCTCTTTTAATGGGTTTTATTGCTTCAATACTTAACGTTGCACCTGAATTTTCATTTTTGGAGGTTATATTTATTGCTATTATTTCAGGTTTCATTGGTTCTACAGTGGATAGTTTTTTCGGCGCTATCTTTCAAGCTGGTTATTGGTGTGATAAATGTAACTCTTTCTGTGAAGATCCAGTGCATTTCTGTGGGTGTAAAACTAGGCTTATTAAGGGGTTTAAAATCATAAATAATCATATTGTTAATTTTGCATCCACACTTTTCGGTGGGATTATAGGTTTATTTCTTTCACTTATAATTTATTGAGTATATCTTACTTTAATAATTTGTATGCTATTATCACTGCTAATGTGATTGTTATTGCTGCCAATATTGCTATTATTAGTGTTTCTGGGATTGTTTGTATTTGTTGTTTTTGTGTTATTGTTTCACTCCATTTTTGAGCATTCTTCAGTATTTGTATTAATGTTTGGTAACTTAATGTTTCAATCTTATTTATCTCATTTATATCTATTGGGTTGTAGAATAAGAACCAATCCATCTCTAATGCAGCATTCCCCCCTCCATATAGCTCTATTATTATTGATGGTGCCGGCTTGTTTCTAGCCATTAAACACCAATTGGCTGATCCTCCATATAATCCTCCTTTAACAATTTCATATCCATATATACTTGAGATTAATGAAGCTATTTCATTATATACATTTGTGTATGGATTTGATTGATAGGCTGGAATTATTACTTGTTTTACTCCTGAATGTAGATTTAGGTAGAATACAATATTTTTGTTTGACAATATATTTAGTAAGGCTTTAACCTCCGGTTCTGTTTCAGGTTTTTCACCCCTATAAGTTGTTGAATTATAGTAGGGTGATCCACCACTACTCCAAGCATATCCAAAATTTCTATTTAGGTCAACTCCGTTTGCATTGCATCTACCATCCTTCAACCTTACGCTTGGTTTTGGAGGAGAATACTTCGTCATTTCCGTTCCATCGGGGTTTAGCATTGGTATTATAATTATTGTTTTACCTTTCAATAAACCCTTTTCCAATAGTTTCTCATAATCCATCAATATATTCTCCAATAGTGAATATGCTACTTTTACTCCTATAACTTCACTTCCATGCATACCACCATCAATCATTATTACTCCCTCTTCAATTCCATCACCCTTTATTTCACATGCCCATATCTCTCTTTCCAGCAAGCTTTTTCCAATACTATAAATCTTCAAAATATTACCATACTTTTCCTCTAATTTTATAAGTCTCTTGGTTAATTCCTGCCAATCAAAATACGTTTCATTGAAATATTCCTTCCTCATCTTCATATTTGTCTCCAATAGTTTTACGATTAATATTCTTCCATCAATTTCTATTGTCCCCTCAATTAATACTCCACTAAACGAGTCATAAACTAATTTATAATAACCGTTTGATAGTATTACCTTTGTTTCATTTACTTCTAATACGTGAAATACTTTTTGATTGTAAAGTTTTATTTCATCATTTTTCATTAACCCCTTCGGTATCCATACTGGATATATTTTCCAGTTCCATAATTTTCCATGAAGCATTGTTCTATTTACAAGTGAATATACTCCCCAACTTGTTTCTCCATTTAAATTTACCGTCACATTTATCATTGGTATATCGGTGTACCTATTTAGTGATATGTATGTTATATTTAGGTTTAATGTGCTATTTGCTTGATACAATGTATATATTCCCGGCCTAATATCCATAGATTCCAATTCATGTTCAAAAACCTTTGAGTAACCCACATTTAACATCGACATTTGAATAGTTATATTTAACATTATTATTGTAACAATTATTTTTACATTCAATTTCTTCACCATATTCCAAAAATCTTAAACCTCTTCTCCATATTATTACTCCAATTTATCCTTCCCTCAGCTATTGCCTTCTGTATTTGTATCTTATATTCCATGGCATCAAAATATTGCCCATTTTTTATGGCGTCTGCAAGTTTTTCAATTAATTCCTTCATCTCCTCCTCAGCTTCCATCACAACTTCTTCTTCAGCTTTATGCTTCTCCATTAATATTCCAACAACACTAAGAGCCCTCTTACCGCTTCTTGAGGCTAAGAATAATGCTTGCTTCTCTGAATATGCATATACTGTTTCTATGCTTCCATCAGCCATTCTAACCCTGAATGGTATTCTCTCCTTCCCGCTACTCATACCCCTCTAATATACTATTACCCTCAATAATTATAATCTTTTCAATTTTTCATGAAAATTAATATTTATTGTTTCTCAATTTTCTTTGGTGTTTTTATGGTTAGGAATGTGATAATTATGGGTGCCGCAGGTAGAGATTTCCACAATTTCAATGTCTTTTTCAGGAATAATCCTGAATATAATGTTGTTGCTTTCACAGCTGCACAGATTCCAGGAATTGCCAATAGGCGTTATCCTCCAGAATTGTCTGGAAGACTGTATCCTAATGGTATACCAATATATCATGAATCTGAACTTCCAGAACTTATTAGGAAATTTAAAGTGGATGAGGTTGTTTTCTCCTATAGTGATGTTTCACATGAACATGTTATGCACGTTGCATCAATAGCCATGAGTTGTGGGGCATCGTTTAGATTGCTAGGTCCAGAGGATACTATGATAAAATCCAATAAGCCAGTTATATCAATTTGTGCTGTTAGAACTGGTGCTGGGAAAAGCACAGTTACTAGACGTGTATGTGATGCTTTAAAGAGTATTGGCATCAAATTTGTTGTTGTGAGGCATCCCATGCCTTATGGTGACTTGAAATCTCAAAGTATACAGAGATTTGAGAAAATCGAAGATTTGGAGAAGTATAATTGCACTATTGAGGAAAAGGAGGAGTATGAGCCACATATAATTAGGGGTTATGTGGTTTATGCTGGTGTAGATTATGAGCTTATATTGAGGAAAGCTGAATCTGAAGCTGATGTTATTGTTTGGGATGGTGGTAATAATGATTTCTCATTCTTTAAACCAGATTTATCCATTGTTGTGGCGGATCCACTTAGGGCTGGTCATGAGGTCAAGTACTT
>JAWBOZ010000052.1:0-5773 GCA_038825625.1 Methanomethylicia archaeon
TATGGAGGAGAGTTGAGGGATAACAAATGAGTACTGCTGAAAAATTATTGTGGACTAATAAGTATAAGCCAAAGGCCTTCAATGAAATAATAGGAAATAAAGATGCCATCTTAAATTTTAAATCTTGGCTCAATGACTTCTTTGAAGGTAAAACTTCACGTAAAGCTGCATTACTTTGGGGACCGCCTGGAGTGGGCAAAACCTTAACAGTTGAAGTTGCATCCATAGAATACAATGCTGAATTAATACAGATGAATGCTAGCGACAGCAGAAATTATGAGGATGTTGAGAGGATAGCCATTAGTGCTTCCCAACATTCCGCTTTTAAAAATATTAAAAGGATAATACTTGTGGATGAAATCGATGGAATCTTAACCTCTGAAGATAAGGGTGGTTTAAATGCATTATTAAAACTCTTAGAATTCTCAAGATTTCCAGTGGTTTTCATTGCAAATGATCCTTGGAATCCAAGGTTTAAGCCTTTGAGGGATTCTTGTCTAATGATACAATTTTATGGTGTTAGAAGTACATCCATAGTCCCCTTCCTTGAGAAAATATGTCGCTCGGAAGGCATAAAATGTGATCGTGAAGCACTAAAATTTATTGCTGATAGATGTGAAGGTGACGTTAGATCTGCCATAAACGATCTCCAAATATGTGCGAGTGGTAAAAGAGTTTTAACCTTGGATGATGTTAAATGGCTTGGATATAGAGATAGGGTTAACCCTGCTTTTGATATATTGCGGGGGATATTCATATCTCAATCTTGTAATTCTGCGCGTAGATATACATTAACCTCAGATTTATCTTATGATGAACTTATACAATGGCTTAATGAAAATATTCCTATTCAATATGGAAATATATTGGAACTCGTGGATTCCTATGATAGTCTCTCAAGAGCAGATATATACTTGAGTAGGATAAAGCGCACCCAAGATTGGACATTATTAAGTTATGCTATGGATTTAATGACCGCTGGTGTTGCTATGGCTAAAAGAGAGAAATATAAATTTGTAAAATATTCCTTTCCAGAGCGCATTAGGATCCTACAGAGAAGCATGGAGATTCGTGGATTAATGAATGAGATTGCTAAGTTAATAGTTAAAAAGTGTCATGTGTCTTCATATACAGCTATGTCAGATTACTTACCAATATTAAAGATAATATTTCAAAATAACTTGGAAATGGCTGCAGGATTGTCTCTTTGGCTTGATTTAAATGAACAGATGATTGAGTTTTTATCCAGAGATATTGAAAAGAAAAACAAAATATTATCCATAATTAGAAGTTCATGGAAATAACTTCGAAATCTCTTTAACATCGTTTATAAGCTTTTTGAAATCTCTCATAATTTCTCTAGCAATATATGGTTCAACTACTAACTTTTCATGATTTTCCAAGGTTTTCATAGCTTTAATTATACCATTATCAATCAATTGATACTTTAATGGGTAATATGCATCTATAAGGTATAAGTTTTCTGGTGGAGCCATACTTATTTTCCCTCCCCTCCCAATATAATCCCATACGCTCTTAGCATCCTCCTCCCCAATTTTGGTAATTATTGTAACGATACCTCTAACAAGACCTCTAGCAAATTTAGATCCTATAATCTCTATTGAAATATAATTGTTCTCCAATCTTTCCACCCTTGTATAGTATATTCTCCTTATAACTGGGCCGTGCGTTTTATAACAAATCTTTCTAAAATCATGAATCCCAATCAAACTTTTCAATGATGCTTCCATCTTATTTATATCTAGATTTTCATTGGATATTATATACTTGTAATGCCTATATATTGTACTTTTCCTTGCATCAAAATGTTTTGGAACTTTACAATATGCCCATATGGCTATATCCTCCGGTAAATTTTCATTCAATTTTTCAAAGTCTATATTTTTCAAGTTTATTGTTATTGTTTGCCCTATTGCATGTACTCCTCTATCGGTTCTACTGGCATAAGTTATTTGAATTCTTCTTTTTTCCGAAGCGTCTTCAAATGTTCTCCTCAAGTAACCCTCTATTGTAGGTTTATCCTTTTGTTTCACAAATCCGTAATATTTACTCCCAATATAGAATATTTTCATGGCATATTTCTCTTCTTCCAATATGGTTCTCTCACCTCTATAGCCCTCATAATATATTTCATTACCTCCTCATCGCTTACTCCTTTCCTCATGGGTGTTATTATATCTATTAAGTTATCATTTCGCATTAAACATGTTTTAAGCTTCCCATTCACAGTTAACCTTATTCTTGTACATGCAGAACAAAAGCTTCCATCTTCATAAGGTTTAACAATTTCAACCTCTCCTCCACCCTTAAGTATATATCTACGTCTATTCTGCATATTTGTTCTTATAATGATCTTTTCTGCTACTCCCTCTATTTCCTTCTCCACTATTGTTAAGTCAAAATGATGGTTCCTATAGAAATCTTCATCTATTCCTACATTCTCTAATTCTATTAATTGCAATATCAAATTATTTTGTTTTGCGAACTGTATTAACTCCCATATTTGATCATTATTTACACCATTTAAAACTACCATATTCACTTTTATTGGATTTATTCCATATTTCTTAGCTTCCATTATTCCTTCAATAATTTGTTTCGGGGTGTACTTGCTATTCGTTATTTTTATGTAGGTATCTTCTCTTATTGATGGTAAATTCACATTCATCCTATTCAATCCTGACATCCAAAGGTTCTTTGCAACATTCCTTAATATGGATCCATTTGTGGTTAGCGCAATATCCTTTATTCCGTTTATATTTGCTACTCTATAAATTATTTCTGGTAAATCATTCCTAATTAATGGTTCCCCACCTGTAAATTTTATCTTATTTATACCCAGCTTTACCGCAGCTTTAACTATTCTCTCTATTTCCACAGGCATTAATTCCATTTGGGATCCTTCTTCTCCTTCCATATGGCAATAAATACAACTATAATTACACTTATGTGTCAATGTTATTCTTAAACTGTCTACAGGTCTTCCATATCTATCTAGTAACGGCATTCTTCATCTACTATGCTCTATTAAGTTACAAGTTATATTATTATTTATTGTTTCGATTCTTTTACTTTCCACTCTACCCTTATCTCCTCTATCTTTGTTTTCGGGTATTCCCCCCTATCATCTTTCTCATACATCTTTACCATGTCCCATATGGTTACTAATGCTATTGCTGTTGCTGTTATTGCCTCCATTTCTACACCTGTTTTTGCTTCAGCTTTAACTATTGTTTCAACTTCTATGTTTTCATCATCTAAAATAATGGTGTTCACCTCTATATTGGTTATTGGTATAGGATGACATAGTGGGATTATCTCTGAAGTCTTTTTTGCAGCTATTATTGCAGCTATCTTTGCTATTTCAAGTACATTACCCTTCTCCACTAAGCCCCTTTTTATCCTATTTACAGTTTCTGGTTTAAGCCGTATTCTTCCACGTGCAGCTGCGGTTCTGACAACAATATCCTTCTCAGTAATATCCACCATTTTCACATTTCCACACATTTACAGATCCCCCTCATA
Source organism: Methanomethylicia archaeon (assembly GCA_038825625.1). Lineage (GTDB taxonomy): Archaea > Thermoproteota > Methanomethylicia > Culexarchaeales > Culexarchaeaceae > JAWBOZ01. Next base: position 3,547 of record JAWBOZ010000052.1, read on the forward strand.
TTTTCATTAGAAAATCCTCTATTGCTTTTGCTATTTTATTTTGATCATTTATTTTAAATATTCTTATCCTTCCAAATCTTTTCTCTAAGATTATCCCTCTTTTTTTCAATTCCTCTAAATGTCTATTCACTGATGTATAGCTTAGTCCAGTCTGCTTTGCTATTTCAGATATGTTGAGCTCCCTTCTAATAGTGAGTGTTTTAACAATTTTCGTTCTACCTCTAGAAGTAAAGATCTCTTCTATATCAGTTTTCAATCTTCTTCACCGCCAATCTTCTTAACTATTTCCCTCTCCAAAACTTCTATTGGCACTTCCATTAATGTTATTTGCGTAGTCCTACCCTTAGGCTCCAAGTTTATAATCTTTGTAGTTATTAAACCCAGATTCCTTAGATTCTGTATATATTCCCAAATTTTTGTGTGTGCTCTTGGATCTAACTTGTATTCTTCACACAATAGTTTATACGTCCTTTCCACATCACCAATACTTACATATTGTTGCTCCATTCTCTTCATAGTTTTTATTAGTGATAGAAGTAGGATTTTCTCATGAATTGATAGTGCATTTATTTCCTCCTCTCTTATACTTGGATGCATTGTGGATACTGCCATTCTAACATTTTCTAAGCTTACACTTCTTTTACCCTCTCCCTCAGCTATCTTTGCAGCCCTCCACAATATTTCCAATGCATATCGTGCATCTCCAGTTTTTGCAGAGATTTCAGCTATCATGTTTGTTACATCGTTTCCCACAGTGTTTTCATAGAATGCTTCTTTAATTCTCTCTAATAGTATGTCTCTTAATTGTTCTACTGTATAAGGGTTAAATCTCAATATGTTTCTCATAAGAACACTTTGTGTACTGCGGTCCAGTAGTGGTATGAATGAGTGTTCTCTAGCTATTAGTATGAAGCTTATTCTTTGTGGGGTATTTAAATATTCATCAGAAACCCTTATAAGATCATATAATGATGATTCTCCTCCAACCCTTATAAAGTAATCTACTTCGTCAAGTGTTATTAATAGGTATTCATTCTCTTCTTCAAGTCTGTTATACACTATGTTTAATAGTTCTTGTGTGGAAAGTCCTCTATCTGGGAAGCCTTCTATCAAATTTTTTATAACTTTTATTAGTATTGAGAATAGAGTTCTATCTTTATGACAATTTATATGAGTATAGTGTATTCTTATATTTCTCCTCTTTGCTATTTCTGAAAATTTTAACCCAAAAAGTTTAGCTGTTGCTGTTTTTCCACTTCCAACAGGGCCTATCATCAACACCTTCTGCGATATTTTACCGGGAACATCCACCATACACCTAAAGAAACTTGATAATTGTCTGATCTCATTATCTCTATGAACAAGGTTTAATGGTACATAATCTGGGGATAATTTGCTTTCATCTTTGAATATTGTCCTCTTCAACAATTCTTCTTCAATAATTTTTGACAAAGTCCTCTAATAAAATTATTTTCCTTAAAATTTATACATTTCGTTTATTTAAACTAATTTATAGTAGAGTGGTGTGTGAAAGTATTATTTTAGCAAAAACTTATTTTCCCATATCATATCCCTTTCAACTATGGATATTATGGTTTCATCATCAAATATGTATAAACATATCATTATTTCCGGGTCCCTTAACTTTACAACCCATCTCATCTCCTCTTTAAGAATTTTTGCAATCATATCCACAATATAATTTCCAAACCTTCTTCCACCATACTCCTTTAACTCCACTTTAAATGTTCTTTCATTTTTACTAAAGGATTTTGAAAGGTCAGTTACCACATTAACTATTACCTTAACCTCTGTTTTTGTAATTATACTTATTGGTATGACCCTTTTAACTTGACTTAAAAAGCACTCACTCCTATTTAACAATTCAACAATCTCCATCCCATTTAGAATTGATTCAACAATTACTAACCCAGGAAACTTCAACTTCCTTATCTTTGCATTTTGGTCATATGGAAATATGCAATCCAATATTTCTATTCCCGCCTCCATTTCATGTGAGATTTTTGTTACCGCTAATATTGATGGTATACGCATAATTTCACTTAATTTAGAGCTATTATTCATAATTACTCCAAGCAAAGCCTTGTTAAAGAGTTCAGAAATAAATTTTTCTCTCTTTTTCACATATATTATTTGGGGATGACGACTCTAGCCCTAATGAACTAATGATTGGGATCTTGAGTGCTGACCCTGTATCGATAGCTTA
>JAWBOZ010000053.1:0-1401 GCA_038825625.1 Methanomethylicia archaeon
ACAATATTCTTTGAATATGCATATGATACTGCCAGAATCGCTAAGGGTAAAGGTTTATTCAATACTTTTGTAACTAATGGATATATGACTTCTGAAGCTGTTAAAACTATTGCACCATATCTTGATGCAGCTACCGTGGATTTTAAGGTTTCAGCTAATCCAGAAGCCTATAAAAATTTTTCAAGTGTTTTTGACGTCACTTCAATATTTGATTGCTTATTGGAATTGAAGAGGAATAACATCTTCATAGAAGTAACCAATTTATTGATTCCAGGTATTGTTGATTGGGAAAGAGATTTAGAGAAATTATGTGATTGGATCGTTGATAATCTTGGTCCGGAAATCCCATTTCACATACTTAGATTCCACCCAGATTATAAATTGTTTAGTGTATCATCAACTCCGACTTCAATGCTTAAGAAAGCTTTTGAACTTGCCCGTAATTCTGGGTTAAAGCATATTTATTTGGGTAATGCACCAGAACTTAGGTGTGAGAATACTTATTGCCCAAATTGTAATTCACTATTAATTGAAAGATATGGTTTTCAAGTTTTAGCTTATAATGTTACTGAAGATTTGAGATGTCCTAAATGTGGTTATAGAGTTAATTTTGTAGGTAAATTTTGGCCAGGTGGAAGCTGGATTTACAGTATACTTAATTGATTGCTGTAAATAAATTTATATCTTTATTCCATATACTCTGTGTAGTGTTTTTTATGAAGTATAGGAGATTTGGAAGTTTGGATTGGTATGTGTCTGCTTTAGGTTTTGGCGCTATGAGACTTCCAACAATTGGTGGTGATTATAGTAGTGTTGATGAGGATGAAGCCATAAAGATGATTAGATATGGAATTGAGCATGGAATTAACTATATTGATACAGCATATGGTTATCATGGTGGCAGAAGTGAAGTTATTGTGGGTAAAGCTGTCGAGGGTTATCGTGAACGTGTACGTATAGCTACTAAAATGCCGGTATGGCTTGTTAATTCACATAGTGATATGGATAAAGCTTTAAATGAACAATTGAATAGGCTTAATATAGATTATATCGACTTTTATTTACTACATGGATTAAATAGGGATAGATGGAAGAAGCTTAAAGAACTTGACGTTTTTGAATGGATTGAGCAGGCGCTAGCCGGTGGGAAAATAAAGCATATAGGTTTTAGCTTTCATGACTCTTTTGATGTTTTTAAGGAGATAATAGATTCATATAATTGGACTCTATGTCAAATTCAATTCAACTATTTGGACGTTAATTACCAGGCTGGTGTTAGGGGGTTGAAATATGCTGCATCTAAGGGTATTGCTGTTGTTGTTATGGAACCTCTTGCAGGCGGATTATTAGCTATACCTCCCCCACCTGAGGTTCAGGGGATTTGGGATGAAGCTGAGATTA
>JAWBOZ010000053.1:1411-5723 GCA_038825625.1 Methanomethylicia archaeon
GGAGTCACGTGGAATGGGCTTTACTATGGGTTTGGAATCATCCAGAAGTTTCTGTAGCTTTAAGTGGTATGAGTAGTATGCAACAGGTTATTGATAATGTGAAATATGCTGATCATGCATTACCAAATATACTTACTGCAGAGGAACTTTCATTATTTGATAGGGTTAGAGAATTCTATCGTACAAGGGGTTTCATCAATTGTAGTGGTTGTAGATATTGTCTTCCATGCCCTAATGGTGTATTAATTCCAGATATATTTGCATATTATAATGAATATTTTAGGAGGGGTAGAGACTCATCAGTTATAGATGAATACAATTCTAGGATTCCCAATGAAGGTAAAGCTGAAAATTGTGTTAAGTGTGGTAGATGTGAAGAACTCTGTCCACAACACATCGAAATTAGAGTTTGGCTTGATAGAGCTAGGAGATTGTTCATGCGTCCTTCACGTTAAACTATAACATTAAATAAATATGAAGTTATAAATTGTTAACGTGATTTAGATGGGTTATACTGAGTATAAAAATTGGCATTTGGAATGTAATGTTAATTTGTTATTGGAGAATCTTAGGAAGCGTGAGTTTAACGCGGTTTACAAAAGTGATATTGAGAGCGCAAAGGGATACGTTCTATCTCTAATACCATTAAACGCTGTTGTGGGTGTTGGGGGTTCAGTTACTGTTCGTGAGCTGAATTTAATTGATGAATTAGAGAGTAGGGGTAATAAGGTTATTCATCATTGGATTAGAGGTTTAAATTATGAGGATTTATATAGGATTCGTTTATCTGAGCTTAGCTGTGATGTTTTCCTTTCAAGTTGTAATGCTATAACGTTGGATGGCATTATTGTTAATTCCGATACCACTGGTAATAGAGTTGCTGCTTTAGCGTTCGGGCCTAGGAAGGTTATCTTAATTGTTGGTTTAAATAAGATTGTTTATGATTTGGACATGGCCTTTTGGAGGATATTTAATGTTGCAGCCCCTATGAATTCCCGTAGGCTTGGACTCAATGTTCCCTGTACAAAGCTTGGATACTGTAATTATTGCGAATCCATGGATTGTCCAGTAAGAGTAATTGGGGTGATTGAACGTAAACCTCAATCCACTGAGTACCATGTGATCATTGTAGGTGTTAACCTAGGTTTCTAAGTTTCCTTCTTCTAAATCAATAACTTTTATTATTATAATTTTATTTAGTTTATTTTGGTGTTTTCATGAAATACTATAGTTGGATAAGTAATAGGGCTATGGAACTGGAGAGTGAAACCATAAATTTTAGACGTGAAATACATATGCATCCTGAGCTTGGTTTTCAGGAGAAGCGTACTGCGAAACTTGTTTCAGATTCTTTGTCTAGGTGGGGTTATGATGTTTATACTGGTATTGGTGAAACTGGTGTCTTAGGTGTTTTGAAGTGTGGTGAAAGTAGGGTTGTGGCTTTAAGAGCTGATATGGATGCTTTACCAATACAGGAGGAAAATGATGTTCCATATAAATCTAGGGTCCCTGGAGTTATGCATGCCTGTGGCCATGATGCTCATGTGGCAATGCTATTGACGGCTGCCAGAATTCTCTCTGAAATGAAGGATAAACTTAAGGGAACTGTTAAATTGATATTTCAACCTGCTGAAGAGATGGGTGGAGGTTTAAGTGGAGCTTTTAGAATGATTGAAAATGGTGTTTTAAAGGATCCTAATGTTGATGCGATCTTCGGTTTTCATGTCTGGAATGAACTAGATTCAGGTAAAATTGGTTTGAAGGATGGTCCGCTGCTTGCTTCTACTGGTAGATTTGAAATTGAGGTTGAGGGTGTTGGCGGTCATGGAGCTTCACCACATTTAGCAGTTGACCCAATAATTGTTGCTTCAAGCATAGTTTTAAATCTTCAGACAATTGTTAGCCGTAATCTAGATCCATTAGAATCTGGGGTTGTTAGTGCATGTTCAATTCATTCCGGTACAGCATTCAATATTATTCCGCATAAAGCTAATATTCTAGGTACATATAGGGCCTTAACCTTTGAGGTTAGAGAACTTTTGAAAAGGCGTATAAAGGAGATTGCTGAAAATACTGCTAAAACCTTTAATGCTAAGTGTAATGTATCCACAATTGATGGTGTACCTCCAACAATTAATAATCCAATGGCTGTTAAAATGGCTAGAATTGTTGTTTCTGAGATTGTTGGCTCAAATAATGTTGTTGAAGTTAAACCTAGTATGGGTGGTGAAGATTTCTCATATTATTTAGAAAAGGTTCCAGGAGCCTTTCTAGAGCTTGGTACAAGAAATGTTGAGCGTGGAATTAAGGTTCCACATCATAATCCAAGGTTTGATATTGATGAGAGTGCTCTGAAATATGGTTCTGCTTCTTATGCTGCACTTGCATATCATTTTCTAAATTATGGCTTTTAACTTACACCAATACTTCTTTTTATTTTTATTGTATGCTCCCATTCTTCTATTAGTCCATATGTTAAAACCACGTTCTCTCCACGTGTAATGTATTTGTTCTTCAATAATTCTTCATATGTCTTCTCCAATCCTTCCTTATAGTCTTTTGCTTTTACCATTAATGGTTTTAAACCCCAAACCATTGACAATTTCCTAAGTGTTTTAATATTGTTTGATGCAGCATATATTGGTATTTTTGGTCTATATGTAGCTATTCTTGTGGCCATTCTACCCTTTTGTGTATATATGGCTAGTTTAGATTCCAATGATTCCGCTAAAACAGCTACACTATGTGCAAACTTTTTCTGTACATCATCATCTAAAGTCTTAATGCTTGTATCAATTCTATTTTCATTTGCTTCTATTATGCTTTTAAGCCATTTCACAGCTTCCAATGGATACTTACCGACAGCGGTTTCTCCAGTTAACATTATTGCATCCACCCCCTCCAACATTGCATGTGCAATGTCTGTGATTTCAGCCCTTGTAGGTGTTGGGTTTTCCATCATGGATGCCAATACTTGTGTAGCCAGTATAACTGGTTTTCCAAGTTTCCTTGCCTCTTCAATAACTTTATGTTGTATTATTGGTATTTCTTCCAATGGGAATTGCATTCCTAAATCTCCTCTGGCCACCAGTATCATGTCTGATTCCCTTACAATATCATTTAAATTTTTAACTGCACTTACGCTTTCAATTTTTGACATTATGGCAATATCTTCGCTTCCCTCTTCCTTAATGATCTCCCTAAGTTTTTTCACGTCCTCTCCACTTCTAACATAACTTAATCCAATGTAATCTAGAGAGTTGTCTACTGCAAATTTTATACTTTTAAAATCTTCTTCTGTTATTGATGGTATATTGAATTCTTTACCTCTGATAACTATCCCCTTCCTTGACGTTATTTTGCCTGGCGTTAATGCTTTTACCTTTGCTTCCATATTTTTAACTTCAAGGATTTTAAGCATTATTTTCCCATCATCCATTAGTATTATGTCTCCTGGTTCTGTTATTTCATAGAATTCCATGTAGGGTAATGGTACATTTTCACCAGCATCTCTTTTGGCATTGATTATTTTAAGTTCTGCATCCCTTTTTAGATTTATTATTTTATCTATATATCCTATTCTTACACTACCTCCCTTTAAATCTCCCCCGACACCTATTATTGTTTTCATCCCCTTCTCAATTCTCCTAATATTTTTTAGATATTTACCCCATTCCCCCTCGTTTCCATGACTGAAATTTATTCTAAATGTTGTTACTCCCTCCATTATCATTTGTTTTATTGTTTTCCTCTTACTTGTGGATGGCCCCAATGTAACTATTATTTTTACATTCATTTTATTTCAATCATAAATTGTTTGTGGTGTTTTAATTTCTTTCTTTAAACAATTGTTTAAATTTTACATCCATATGTAATGAAAAATATAAATAATTTTTCAATATCTAGTATTTGTAAAAGGTGGGTGTGGCGTAGTTGATTAGTAGGGAGGAGATTTTTGAGATTATTCGTGGTTATAAGGATCCATGCATGCTTATTACAGGTTCACATTCAGCTCTTGATGCTTGGAGTGGTGCTAGAAGTTTTGGTTTGAGGAGTATAATTTATACTACAAGGGATAGAGCTATTATATATTTGCATAATGCCATTGCTGGTAGACCTGAGGAGAGGATTGAGGATTTACCCCATACGGTTTCTAGGGATGTTATGGTTGTTGAGGATCTTAAGGATTTAAAGGATGATTGGAGATATGCCATACTTGTTTTAGATAGGTATTCTGATATTGTTAAATACATTGATGATTTAATTGAGTTGGAGGCTATTCAAATCCCAAATAGACCTTTTTCAGTTTATG
>JAWBOZ010000054.1:0-5665 GCA_038825625.1 Methanomethylicia archaeon
ATTGGCGATCTAATTGATGATAGTATCTTTCTCCACATCTAAGAGTATGCGGCCATCCCCTGGAATAATATGTGATAATATGGTTATTGATATAAACAAGGCTTATCAGAGGCTCCTTATGGATAAAGGCTTCAATGATGATCAGGCTAGGAGTAAAGCATATAAAGTTGTCCCAAGGAATGTTTTATCTCTCATTTATAAGGGTTCCATAATGATTTCCATATTAAATGAAATTTATGATAATAAGGAAAGATTCATTGGTTCCGAAGATATCACATATAAGTTAAGTGAAGTTAAGCTTCATGCTCCAATAGGAAATCCTGGGAAGCTTATTGGTATCGGATTAAATTATAAGAGTCATGTTGAGGAAACTGGTGGCAGAATTCCGAAGGAGCCTATAGCCTTTAATAAAGCTGTAACATCAATTATAGGGCCATATGACAACATACTTTTACCTAAAATATCAAATCAAGTTGATTTTGAAGGTGAACTTGCAATAGTTATTAGTAGAAAATGTAAATATGTTGATCGTGGTGAAGCATTAAATCATGTTTTTGGTTATATGATTGCTAATGATGTAACTGCCAGAGATTTAGAGTTTAGAGATTCCTCACTACTATTCTTTAGAAGTAAATCTCTAGATACATTCTGCCCTCTAGGTCCAGGTATAGTTTTGAGGGAATATATTGATGATTGGCGTAAATTGAGGATAAAAACAATTCTAAACGGTGTTGTTATGCAAGATGAATATACCAGCGACATGATTTTTGGTATTGAGGAGTTGATTAGCTTTTTATCGCAGGATATGACATTAATGCCTGGGGACATAATATTAACTGGTACACCAAGTGGTGTTGGTTTTAGAAGGAGTCCACCAATATTCCTTAAGAGTGGCGATGTTGTGGAGGTCATAATTGATGGCATTGGAAGTATTCGAAATTCTGTAAAATAAATATAAAAATTAATTTTTTAATATAATTAATATTTTCGATAGGAAACTTTAAATATATCTTCCATCACAATATTATTATTTAGGTGTATTTCATGCCGGAAATCCATTGTTTAAATTGTAAATATGCAGAGCTAAATAGAAGCGAACTTTCTCCGAACAACGTTTTCGTAAAGTGTAATAAGGGAAATTTCAATGGTAAATGGAAATTTATGAAGATTGGCAGAGACAACCACAATTGCAATATGTTTGAACTTAAATAAACAACCATTAAATATCCATTTTTCCATATACATTTTTGGTGAACATTTTGAAGGCATTTATCTCTGTGGATTTAGAGGGTATGCCATACATAGTTACACCAGCGCAATTGGGCATTAAAGGATCATTGTATAAGGAGGCTAGAGATATAGCCACTAAAGTGACAAGTATTGTTTGTGATGAGCTTCATAAATGTGGATTCAATGAAGTTATTATAGCTGACAGTCATGGACCCATGGTAAATCTACTTGTGGAATCTCTACCGGATTATGTTGAAATTGTTAGAGGGTTTCCAAGGCCCCTAAGTATGGTGGCTGGCTCTGAAGGTTGTAATGCTGCATTACTTTTAGGTTATCATGCAAAATATGGCACACCATTATCCACATTTGATCATACTTATAGTGGCGGAACCATTAGAGAGGTTAAAGTTAATGGTATTCCAGCCAGCGAGTTCCTATTGAATACTTATGTTTTGGGTGAAATTGGTGTACCATTAATTCTTGTGGCTGGTGAAGCTAAACTAATTGAAGAAGATGTTAAAGTTTTCACGCCTTGGTCTGAAACTGTGATTTTGAAGAATTCCTTAAGTCGTGTTTCAGCTAAGAGTCCAAGTATGTCTAAAATTGAATTGGAATTGAGATCAACTGTTAAGAGGGCTGTGAACAAGTTTAATAATGGTGAAACTAAACCTTTAAAACCTAAGCATCCAGTCAAATTTGAATTAACCTTTCTTGCAAGTCATTTTGCTGATGTTGCAGCTTTAGCTCCAAATGTTAAGAGGGTTGATGGATTAACTGTTGAATATGTTTGTGAAGATATGATGTCAGCATATAAATTCTTTGAACTTCTTATTTTAGCTGGTTCAGCTGTTGCAAATATATTGCAGAGGGATGCCGGTTAAAACTTAAATACCCATAATTTTTCTATTTAATTTTCAAATTGTTATATTTATTAAAAAAGGTATTATTTATTTTAGTGATTATATCTTTATTTCCTTTCCAACCCTATTTTCTAATGCCTTTTGATATACCTTTAGTGCTGTTGCTGCATCTTGTATTGCTAATCCAACTGATTTGAATAATGTTATTTCCTTATCATTTATTCTTCCAACCTTTCTGCCAGCTATTATTTCTCCGAGCTCTGCATATATATGATCCCTTGTTATTTCCTTCTCATTTAATGGTATTATTATTTCTCCAGCTTCCTTTAAGCATGCTTCGTATGAATCCACAACCACCTTACTCCTCTTTATTGTTGTTGTGTCTAGTTCCCTTGCATCTGGTGTATGTGCACCTATACCATTTATGTGAGTTCCCTCCCTCAACCATTCCCCATTGAATATCGGTGTTTTTGATGTTGTGGCTGCACATATTATTTCACTTTCATCAACAAGCTTCTTAGGCTCTTTCATAACCTTTACATCTATTCCAAGCATTTTAGACATTTCAACCGCATATTTTTCAGCTGCATCCATCCTCACATCATATACGTATGCTCTTTCTATTGGTCTAACTTTACATACTGCTATTAATTGTGTTCTTGCTTGAACTCCTGCACCAAATATTCCCGCCACTTTAGCATTCTTTCTTGCCATGTATTTTGTTGCTACTCCACTGGCTGCTCCAGTTCTCATGGCTGTTATGTATCCTCCATCCATTATTGATAGTAGTTTTCCAGTTTTTGCTTCGTTTAATAGTATTGTGGCTTGTGTTGTTGGTAATCCATATTTGTAGTTTTCTGAGTGTACTGATACAACTTTTATTGCTAATGCTTCCATTTCCTCTATGTATGCTGGCATATAATATATGATGCCACTATACTTTTTGAGTGGTATGTTGCTTCTAATGGGCATTATTACTTTTCCCAATGATAAATTTTTAAAAGCTTTTTCCACTTCTTCTATGGTTTCCTCCATGGTTAATATTCTTTCTATTTCTTCTCTACCTATTATTAGCACCATTTATATTCAACCAATATTACTTTGAGTCTTAAATTTATTAAGGGTTTTCATATGATTGTTGAGAGTATTATTGGTATTATTATTGTTATTATTAATCCATGATAGATTATTGCTATCATGTCCTCTTCCCTAAATTCTTCTGCCATAATTGGTAGTGTTGTGTCCATGGTTGTTGCACCACCAATAATTATTCCAGCTTTCTTAATTCGGTTCGGTAGTATTGGTGTTATTGTTATTGTTGCTGCTTCCCTAAACATGTTGCTTATGAAGGCTATTGCTCCATAGTATGCGTTTATCTTTGTGGTTATGTATGCTCCTGTAAAGCTGTACCATCCCATTCCAAGGGATATTGCCAATGTAATTCTATAATTTATGTTAAGTGTTATTGTTGCCAGTATTCCAGCAATAGTTGATAATACTATTGTTATTAATGGTAGATGTATATGCTTCTTCAAGTTCTTTACTGATTTTATAAGATGCTCATATTGCATTCCAATATCTATACCCACTAGCAATATTAATGTGAATATTATTGGGTCAAGGATCCAAGTAATGCTTCTAGTCATTGGAGTTGTTATTCCAATGATTATTCCCATCATTAGTGTTGTTGTGGTATATATTGCCTTCATATGTTTATCCCCTTAAACCTTCCTTTATTGCTTCAAATAATATTGGTATTGTAATGTTTAGTATTGTTATGGTTAATATTGTGGTTATTGTTTCCATGTTTATTGAATTTATCTCCAAACCTATTCCTATACCTATCATTAATATCAATGTTAGTATCAGTATTGATGTGGCTTTATTCAGTATTCTTTCTTTCTTATACCCCCTCTTCCTCAATCCGTATCCAATAATTATTCCAGCTATTATTGCTATGTATATGCTTGACATTTTAATTATAAAATGATTGTAATGGTTATTTATCCTTTGATGCTTCTATTAATGCTTGAAATATTTTAATCATTTCACTATCATACATCCATTCTGGATGCCATTGTACCCCAATTATATATTTTTCACCCATATACTCTATGGCTTCTATTACTCCATCATCAGCCCATGCAGTGGCTTCAAAACCTATACCCACATCTTTAACTGCTTGATGATGGAAGCTATTAACCCTTAATATTTCCTTATTGAATATCTTGTATAGTTTTGATTCCCTTTTCAATTTTACTGTGTGTGTTGGATAGTTTGGAGGCACTTCTGTTCCTGTGGTTGTGTGCCATGCATGTCTTATGGATTTTGGTATTTGTGTATTTATGTCCTGATATAATGTTCCATTAAAGGCCACATTTAATACTTGTATTCCTCTACATATTGCCAATAATGGTTTCTCCATTTCCACAGCCTTCCTTGCTATTTCGATTTCAAATTTATCTCTTAATGGGTTTATTGCTCCAGTTCTAGGTGTTGGAGACTCTCCATACAGGTATGGATCTATATCTGGTCCTCCACTCAATATTAATGCATCAATCTTGCTCAATATTACTTCAATATCCATATTGTATGTTGGCGGTATTATTATTGGTATTCCACCAGCTATCTCCACGGATTTTATATATGCATTTCCAAGCATGTAGGTTTCTCTACTCCAATCATGAGATGAAGTTATCCCTACTATCGGCTTCATATTAATCGTTGATTATAGTAAAGGTTAAAGGTTACTTAAAATAATTACTATTTCGGTTTGAGGTAGTTTTCATTGAGTTTTCGTAGATATTTGATTCTAACTCCTGATGGTAGGGAGCTTGATCCATTAAAGGTTTCTTTGGATGAGTTTAATGAGGATTTTAGGGTTGTGGTTAGGAAGGAGGCTTTGAAGGAGGAGGTGGGTGGTGGAGCTTCTAGGTTTCACAATTATTTTAGGCGTTTTGGATTTGAGTGGGAGGAGAATTCAGATTTTGGTCATATGAGGTTTGGTCCATATGCTGCATTATTGTTTGATCTTGTGGCTGATGCTGCACGTAAATCTGCTTTTGAACTTGATATCCCTATAGTAGAGGTTAAGGGCACTGCATTCTTTGATCTTAATGTTGGTGCTGTGGCTGAGCATGCTAAACTTTATGGTGATAGACTATACACTATTGAGAGTGATAAGGGTAAGGTTATTTTGAGATATGCTGCATGTCACCAACAGTTTTCTATGATTAAAGATTGGCAGTTATCATATAGGAATATACCCTTTGGTGCACTTGAGATTGCTGATTCATATAGATTTGAACAGAGTGGTGAAGTGGAGTTATGTTTTAGGCTTAGAAGATTTTTTATGCCTGACCTCCACGTATTTACCAAAGACATTATTGAAGCTAAAGATTGGTTTATGAAGATTCATGGAAAAATTATGGGAGAGATTGCTAAACTTGGGAGAACATATGAATTATTGGTTAATGTTGTTAATCCAAGTGAGTATGATTCAAATAAAGAGCTCATCCAGAAATTAGCTGTGGATGTGGGTAAACCAATTTTGGTATGCATTTATCCAGTTACGG